>NZ_JBVBUV010000001.1:0-197869 GCF_057445395.1 Litorivivens sp. | reverse complement strand
ACGAATATCCAAACTGGAAATCACATCCGCGAGATTACGGATAATATGGGGGCTACCAGACAACACCACGGAGTTAGTCTGCTCGTGGGCTTCAATATTGATGTTGCTCTTGCTGACCGCCTCACGCTCGCCTTCCTGCTTCAGCATGGCTTCGCTAACGCTTTTCAACACCGGCACCATTTCTTCGGCCTTAGCGTATCGCAGGTAATGTACCCGCACGTTAGATGAGGTTTTAACTTCACTGTCGAGTTCGCGAATCAGCCGCTTTAAGTAAGCGCGAGAATTGTTATCCCCAAAAATCACCAGCGTGTTGGTACGCAAATCCGAGGTGATAATCGGCTTCGGCGTCCCCTGCTCTTTGGCCTGATCGTTGATCAGCTTGGTAAGGATACGCTCCAGCTCCTTGGCGGAGGCATTGGTCAGCGGCACAGTTTCCATGGATTGCGAATCGGCGCGATCCACCTGCTGAATAATCTGCAACAGGCGACGAACATTGGATTCACGATCAGTAATCAGGATCACGTTTGAGGCGCTGTAAGGCGTAATAACACCGGTACGGTTGTCGATCAGGGGGCGCAACGACGGAATCAGCTTGTCCACGTCAACATTTTGCACCTGCACGATCCGCGTGATGATTGATTCGCTCTGCAGCGGTTCATCACCGTCGACCTGTACTTCAATACCCTCAATTTTGGCCGCCTGATTGGGTATGACTTTAAGAATGCCGCTGCCCATATCCACGACGGAGAAACCACTGACACCAAGCTGCAGCAAGAAGACTTCGTAAAGTTCGGAGCGGCTTAGCTGTCGCGGGCTTTTGATGTTCACATCACCCTTGACGCGCTCGTCCACTACGATGGTTTTGCCAGTCAGCTTGGACACCGTATTGATAAACTCGCGAATATCAACACCGCGCATGTCCAGCTCAAAGGTTTCTTCTGCGACAGCAAAAGACGGCAGCACAGAAACACTCAACGCCGCCGCCAGCAGGCCGGCAGCCAGCCAGGATTTTTTCATCATAAATTCAATCTTATTGTCTGTGGCAGACCGTTGCGGAGGATTTCCACCTCCACGGTCTGACTGGAATTCACGGAGTTTAACAGATCGCTGACCGGCGCTTCACCTACGCGCAGACCATTTATACTGGTAACGACATCACCGCCCTGCAGGCCCAGCTGTCCGAACAGGCGTTTGTCACGACCTGCCTGCACCTGAAAGCCTACGGTTTTACCGCCCTGCACATATGGGTTAGCCGATATATAACGGGTCAGCCGCAGCGGATTATTGTTCAGCGTCTGCCGGGGATCACCCACCAGCCGCCTTATGGACGGATCATTCAGGTTGATATTCTGGGTTCGCTGCCCTCCCCCACGCTGAACCACTCGGATATCATTCGTTCCGGAGCGACGGCTCTGCTCCAGCTCAATTTTCTCGTTGCCGCCCGCTCGGGAGATAATCACATATTCAGCCTCGACAGCCGCAAGCGTGATGGTTTCACTCACATCCAGCCGGTCGCCTACCTTATAGGCGTACTCCTTGCCATCGTGCTTGAGTATCGCCACCCCCTGATCACCGCCAGCCACAACACCCAGCAGATTGATGCGCAGGTTGCTGCGTTTGACCTCGTCACTTACGACAGGTGCGATCACCGCCTTGTTGGCTTCACCAAACAGCGGCACACTGACCACCGCGTTGAGGTCATAGGCCGGACTACTATCGTGTATTTTGGTCGCTGGGGGTGGCGCGAAATTTATCGGCGTGCGATCAGCTGTCGCCAGGCCGACTAACTCCCAGCACAGCAGGGCCGTCAGCCAGCCTGCCACCGCAAGCAACAATCCGGTGACCCAGGGAGCCCAACGTTGAATTATCTGCATAAAACCTGTATCTCTTTCTGCACCGGCTGACCGCCAAACCGGTCGCACTGCGGCATCCGCGTCATAGTTCGGTCACCCCATCGGGTGACGGCGTACGCGACAACTGACACCGGCCCAACATTATAAAGAGTCTTTATGAATTTTCCGTTACTATACGCGCTCTGGCCACGCAGTACAGCCCCTTAAACCATCTATACAAAGCCCCATGACCCGTCTGATTAAAGCACTATCACACCTGCCTTTTCCTGTTCTCTACGCTCTGGCCGCCGTGCTGCGCGTACTGGCTTTTAATGTGGCTGGCTATCGCCGCAAGGTCATAGAGCGAAACCTCGGCATTATGTTCCCCGACGCCACTGCCGCTGAGAAGAAAAAGATCAAACGGGATTTCCAACGCTATTTTGCCGAAGCTGCCGTGGAAACTCTGAAGGGTTTCACGATGAGCGAAGAGGAGATTCGCGAACGGGTTCATGTGGAAAACCCCGAATGCTTGCAACCCTACATCGAGCGTGAGCAATCGATGCTGATACTCACCCTGCATCAAAGCAATATTGAATGGCTTGTGGGCAGCATCTGCATGGCACTGCCATGCCCAGTAGCGGGTGTTTACAAGCCGCTGCATAACCCACACGTAGACGCATTTATCAAAGCCGGCCGCGCGCGATTTGGCAAACCAGTAGCAATGAAAAGCACCGGCCGGGAAATACTGCGCCTGCGCAAATCCTTCCGCGCCATACTGCTCGCGGCAGACCAGTCTCCCATTAGCCGGGAAAAACGCTTTTGGCACCCCTTCTTCAGTCAACAGGCTCCATTTTACTATGGGCCTCAGGCTATCGCTGAAGCCACGCAGGCCGTGGTTGTATTTGTCCATCCAAGACGCTTAAGTCGGGGACGCTACAGTATTCGCTGGGAGATTCTGGCCGAACCGCCCCACAGCGCCGGTGGCACCGAGATATTGGAACGCTTTATTCAGGCCTGCGAGCGCTCAATCCGCGAACAGCCGACCACCTGGTGGATGAGTAACAAGAAGTGGAAGACGCCCAAGGACTGGGAGCGCCAAGCGCTAGAGCCCGCGAGCGACAACCGCGCAACCGGCACCGGGCGTTGACAGCCGCCCACACCAAGATTACGACCGCCCGCCCACTATGGCATGCCTGTGGATATCTGCTAAAATCGCCGGCTCACTGAAGTCAGCTGACCCCAACACCCTGAAAGCCATGGGGTTTTCTGGCTCGTAACTCTTTGACTGATCTCGTAGCCGGCAACCCCGGCGGGAATGACTACAGGACAAATCAATATGAGTCTTGCCGATAAAGTTTTGGCGGTAAACAATGATCTGCCGATCCGCACCGACGCACCTGTTCACAGCGGCAAAGTTCGCTCCGTGTATTGGTTATCCGACGCTGACAGCCGCCGCCTGATCCAGGAAAAAGGCTATGACGTTGCTGCGGATGCGCCGCTGGCCATCATGGTAATCAGCGACCGGATCTCGGCATTTGAGTGCGTTTGGCACGGCGAAGGCGGCATGAATGGCGTACCCGGCAAAGGCGCCGCACTGAACGCCATTTCCAACCACTGGTTCAAACTGTTCCGTGAGAACGGTCTCGCCGACAGCCATATCCTCGACATTCCCCACCCCTTTGTCTGGATTGTGCAAAAAGCCCGTCCGGTAATGATTGAAGCGATCGCTCGACAGTACATCACCGGCTCCATGTGGCGCTCCTACGCCAAAGGCGAGCGCGAATTCTGCGGCATTGAAGTGCCTGAAGGTCTGAAAAAAGACCAGAAGCTGCCCGAGCTGCTGATCACCCCATCCACCAAGGGCATCCTCGAAGGCATTCCCGGTGTACCCGCGCAGGACGATGTGAACATCACCCGCGCCAACATTGAAGACAATTTTGAAGCCTTTAATTTCGCCAGCAAGGGCGATATCGACCTCTACGAAAAGCTGCTTAAAGAAGGCTTCAACGTAATCAGCGATGAACTGGCCAAGCTGGATCAGATCTTCGTGGATACCAAGTTTGAGTTTGGCTACGTCACCGACAAGGCCGGCAACGAAAAGCTGATCTACATGGATGAAGTGGGCACCCCTGATTCTTCTCGCATTTGGGATGGCGCATCCTACCGCGACGGAAAAATCATCGAGAACTCGAAAGAGGGTTTCCGCCAATTGCTGCTGAGCCACTTCCCGGATTCGGATATCCTGCTAAACAAGGACCGAATGGAAGAGCGCAAAGCCCTGGCACGCGACAACGCTCTGCCGGAATCCGTCCTGATGGAAGTGTCAAAAACCTACGTGGGTATTGCCGAGAAAATCACCGGCGAAAAACTCGAGCTGTCGGAAAACCCCAAAGCCGAAATTATCGAGATACTGCGCGATCAATACGGCCTGATCGACTAGCAAGAACGGCTCCGGGGCGCAACGCCCCGGAGCGCTGCAAACCCGCTGCGCCGTTGCGCTCAGGCAATGGCCAGCCAATCAAAGCCACTTTCCTGATCCGCCGAAATCGCGGCATCACCCGACTCCAGCACCGTGCCCAGCGCCCTTTCTGCCAACGCCACGGTATTATTCTTTTCGCTTATATGAGCCATAACAATATGCTGGAGACGCGACAATTCAAGCTGCGACAGCAACTGCGCCGCCTGCCTATTGTTCAGATGCCCCCAGTCGCCACCAACACGCCGCTTCAGGCTGGGCGGATAAGGCCCATAGGCGAGCATGTCACTGTCGTGATTGAATTCCAGTACCAGGGCATCGCAATTGCGGTACTGCTCAACCACGAACTGGGTAATGCTACCCAGATCCGTTAGCAGACCGAAACGACGATTGCGGTGAGAAAAGACATACTGGCAGGGTTCGCGGGCATCGTGAGGCACCGCCACCGCGGAAACCTCGATATCCCCCACCTGAAACGTCCCGTGGGTATTCACTTCGTGCAGGCCGGGCAGCTTGGCCATACCATCGTACTGGGCGGTGCCGTGTGTTGCATACACAGGCAAACCATACTTGCGCGCCAGTGGCACAACCCCTTTGATGTGATCCGAATGTTCGTGTGTTACCAGTATGCCGCTGAGATCACTCACCTGCCGACCGAGCCTCGCCATGCGCCGCTCGGTCTCGCGCATGGTAAAGCCACAGTCAACCAGCAGGCAGGTCGAGTCACTTTCCAGCAATGTGCCGTTGCCTCGACTGCCGCTACCCAGAGAAGCAAAACGCATGGTGCCGCCGTTGTTTATTGAAAGTATAACGCTTAGGAAATAAAGCCCTTTATCTGCTTCAGCACGCGATCCAGGATCGCTGCATTGCTTTCGCTTTTATCCTTTGCAGTAACCCGGATCTGAATCTCGCCGCCTTCAACTTGACGCATATCCACGATAAAACTGCCACCTTTGACATCTTCATCTTTCACCAGGCGACGGAACCACAGGCTGCTATCAGCGTCGGTATCGATTGTGACCCAGTAGCGTCCCTCACTGCGGTTCAGATCATCGATGATAAAACCGGATTTTTCCAACGCGTTTGCCAGTGACGCCCAGGCGCGCTCATAGGGAAGCAGTAGCCGAATATGTGGATCACTGCCTCCCTCCAGGAAGATTTTGCCGCCGGCATCCACATTGCGCTCCGCCAACATGGATACGCTGCTCGCTGCTTCTGAATCTGCGAGATACTGCGCCAGTGCCATGGTCATTGCCTGTTCACGCTGCTCACTGAATGAGCCGCGCGACCATTGACCCTGATCGTTTTCTACCACCGACTGCAGCACATGTATTTCACTGGTGCCACGCTGCACCCCTTGATCGATCCGGAAACGGAATCTCTCGCGAGGTAAATCGCCCTTGGGTTGAACCCAACCTGTTTCTATCAGGCCGTTCACCGCGTCGGTGCGGGCCACTGGAAAGCCGCCAAGATTCAAAAAGCCGCGCAATCGCGGCCAGATCTGACCCGGCGTGCCATCCAGCAAAATCCAGCGGTCGTCGCCCATTTTCTGAACGCGCACCACACCCTGATCGGAATCTTTAACCAAAGGATCCGGCTTCGGAACTGCGAATTCTCCCGGCAAGACCACATGGGACTCAATGCCCGGCACCCGGTAGCTATCGTGCAGGGCGGAGCCGCTGATACCCTGCGGCAACACCAGTGGCTTGGACAGCGAGGCCTGGCGGTAGTCATTGGCGCGATCGCGCCAGGTACAGCCACTCGCTACGGCCACACCCAGTAACAGTATCCAGATCTGCTTCATTCGGTTTCCTGAGGTCACAATACAGACGCTGCTTTCAAAGCCTCGCGCAATTCGTCACGCGCCCACTCACCGAGCGGCGTCAACGGCAATCGAATACCTTTATCCATGCGCCCCATTTCATAGAGCGCCCATTTCACCGGTATGGGGTTGGCTTCGAGAAACAGCTTGTGGTGAAGAATGTCTATGGGTTTATTAAGTTTATCTGCCAGCTCGCGGTCACCCGCAATAGCGGCCTTACTCATCTGCGCCACTTGCACCGGTGCCACATTGGCGGTCACGGAGATATTTCCGACCCCGCCCATCAGCATCAGTTCCATGGCTGTCGCGTCGTCGCCGGAATACACAGCCATTCGGCCGCGAACGCCCTCAATCAGGGCTTTTCCGCGCACCATATCGCCGGTGGCATCCTTGATGCCGACGATGTTATCAATGTCTGCCAGCCGAAAAACTGTCTCGTTACTCAGATCACAGGCTGTGCGACCCGGCACATTGTACAGAATCTGCGGGATATTAACGGCTTCCGCAATTTTCTTGTAGTGCTGATACAGGCCTTCCTGAGTCGGCTTGTTGTAATACGGCGTCACTAGAAGACAGGCATCGGCGCCGGCCTTGCTGGCCGCTACGGTCAGCTCGATCGCTTCTGTAGTGGAGTTTGCGCCGGTACCGGCGATAACCGGAATACGACCACCGACGCGGGCAACCACGCTGCGAATCACTTCACAGTGCTCATCCACATCGAGTGTTGACGACTCGCCCGTTGTACCTACGGCCACAATGGCGTCGGTGCCACTTTCGATGTGCCAGTCCAGTAGATTGGCAAGGGCTTGCCAGTCCAGACTGCCATCTTCGAGCATCGGCGTCACCAGCGCGACCATACTGCCGGTAATCATGTAACATCTCCCAAATCAAGCAAGGCGCTAATGGTAATGGCGGGTCTGCCCAAGCTCAAGCGACTTTTGCGCGCATAGCCCGGATTTACTGGCATCGCCTAAACTCTGCGCCTAAAATCCGGTCTAACGCAAAGGTATGTAGTAAGGAGGTCTACCATGCGACTGTTAATGAGTTTGATGCTGGCACTGCTGCCTGCCCTTGCGACAGGTGAGAATTTCCGTACAGAAGCACCCTCAGAGATGGATCGGCGCTACATGGAAACCCAAATTGGTGCGCTCGAAGACATCGCCCGCCTGGAGCTGGGCCGCCAGTTCAACGGCAACAAATACAATGATCTGACTGTTTTGCAGGCCCTGCTTGACCGCAAGCTCGTCAAACCGGACGAAACCGCGAAGCTTCAGGGCATGGGAATGATCCTGGGTGAGATTCTGCGCAAGGAAAAGGGCTTGTACTGGACGATCTACCTCGACAACCTCGGTCGTAGCCGCGCGCTGGAAATCCCTGGCAAACGGGAGTTTGTGTTTCCGGTTACGATGATCTCTCGCCGAGTTGAAGCAGGGGTGGACGTAAAGGTAGCAACGGTCTATGACAACGCGGCAAAGATTGTGGATGAAATCCAGGATAAGCGCGGCTTTTATTAAGTCGCTTCTACTGCCTCATCTAAAGCGTGCGCTGCCTGCTGGCGTTACGGCACCCAATGGGCTGCCGCTGAATCACAATAGAAACCCAACCACCAACGGTATTGTCGCAAAACTGATAACCGTTGATGCCATCACCAGCCCCGCTACCGCTTCCGGGCTGCGCCGGTACTGCTGGGCCAGCAGATAATTGAAGACAGCTGCCGGTGTCGCCGCCTGCAACAGGATCACACCGCGCAGCACACCCTCCAACTCCAGCACCATTACCGTGATGACACCGGCGGTAAGGGAAACGCCAATCCGGGCGGCCCCCATCGCCAGAGCCGTGGCCGCATCACGTAACTTCAGTTCCACCAGAGACACCCCGAGCGTCAGCAGCATCAATGGTATTGCCATACCACCAAGCAAATTCAGGGTATTACCCACCGTGGTTGAAAATTCCACTTCAAACGCTATTAACACGATGGCCAGCAATCCCGACCAGATCAGCGGCGAGCGCAGTAGAGCTCTTCCTGGCACTGAGGCGGTAAGAATCGCCGTTCCCAATGAAAAATGGATAAGGCTGAACAAAACAAATACGCCCAGCGATAACGCGAGACCTTCTGGCCCAAACGCAAACAGGCACAGGGGCAAGCCCATATTCCCGGAGTTGCCCGCCACCAACGGCACGCCAATATCGCGCACCGGCCAGCCACATATCGTGCATACCAGCACTGCAAGAATGGCAGTGATCAACATCAGCACCAAGGCCGCGAGCGCCACTTCCAGCAAAGCAGAGAAAGCCAAATCGGTGGCACCCAGGGTGCCAATAATCAACGCCGGCGCCCCGATCTTCATGACCAGGTCGCCGACAAAACCGTTAGGGAAACTGGGCTGGCTGCGCCCCCACCAGATACCCAACACTATGCAGGCAACGATGGGAACGATGACCGGTGTAATCGTAGCGAACATGCGTAACTCGGCATCCATGTGCACAAAGCCGGGAGACTACGCGAAATATCGCTGCCGATGAAGAGCTTAGAACTGCATGGGCCGCAACATGGCGTCGTGGCCGCCGTCGACAAATACAACGGAGCCGGCCACAAAGCTAGCCTTGTCACTCAGCAGAAAACACACCGCCTGTGCAATATCCGTGGGCTCACCCACACGACCAATGGGCACGGTGGCCGCAAAGTCTTTCATTGCCTGCCCCACTTCGGGGTCTTTGTGAGAAGCGTCCACCAGGGGAGTCTGGGTTATTCCCGGCGCCACAGCATTCAGGCGAACCCCCTGAGCAGCATACTCGGCAGCGTTCTGCCGCATCCACTGACTCAATGCCCGCTTACCACCGGCGTAAGCATGGTTGGCATCTTTTTGATCAATAAAGGTGCAGGCGGCAGCTTCATCACCAGCAAGCAACAGCTCTGTGTATTCATCGTCTGGCAACATAGGCGCCGAATTGGATGAAATCATCACGATACTGCCTCTGCGCTTCACCAGCAGATCACGCACCCCCTCAGTAGTGGCTACCGCGCCAAAAAAATTAACCCGGGTGATCAACGAAAAAGGCCGCGCTGCCGGCCCGAGACCTGCGCAAGGCACAAACCCATCGAGACCATCCGGGGCCGCTGCGCGAATACCATCCACTGCTGCCTGACGCCCTTCTGCCGTCGACAGATCTGCGATGATATCTGCATCTTTAATATCCACTACAACGACTGTGTGCCCCTCACTGCGCAATTGATTTTTGATTGCGGCGCCGATACCGGTGGCGCCACCTGTCATGGCATAGATACCCATCGTGTGTTCCCTTTATCTGGATTGTTGTTGTGCAAGTAATTGATAGGTTTCAGCGCTTGCCGTCAGAGGCACAGGAAAACCTAGGTAGCCGTGAACCATATCGTCGAAACAATGGTAACTAACCGGAACCCCAGCTGCTGCCAGCTTATCTGCATAGGCCCTGCCTTCATCACGCAGCGGATCGTACCCCGCTGTGATGACAGTGGCTGCAGGCAATCCGCTTAGATCGGGCGCCAACAGCGGCGAAGCCAGCGGATTACTGGCATCTTCTTCACTGGCCAGGTAGTGACGCCAAAACCAGCGCATGGTCTCCCGCTCAAGAAAGTAGCCTTCCGAAAACTCTTGATAGGATGGTGTATCAAAGGCGCAATTGGTCACCGGATAAATCAAAAACTGGTGATCTATTGTCGGACCGCCCTCGGCTTTTGCCATTAAACTCACTGCGGCCGCCAGACAACCACCTGCGCTGTCACCACCGATAGTCAGTCGACCATTGCCCTGCAGCATACTCTGATTAGCGGCACACCAGCGGGTAGCGGCGAAACAGTCCTGCGGTGCGGCCGGAAATTTAGCTTCCGGCGCAAGACGGTAGTCTACCGATACGACAACCGTACGCATCGCATCGCACATTTTGCGACACTGGTCATCGTGAGAATCCAGATCGCAGATCACAAAGCCACCACCATGAAAATAAACCAGCACCGGGAAGGGGCCATCACCATGGGGGGTGTAGATGCGTATCGGCAGCTCGCCGGCAGGCCCTGTGATCATTTTGTTTTTCACCCTCGCCACGGGGTGAGCCTGTTCTGGCGGCGGAAAGGCAAAGCTCTCGCGGAAGTCTGCTGGCGTTACCTGCGCAAGATCCGGCTTACCGACCGCATCCATAAACGCAAGAATTTCGGTTAATTCTGGGCTGACAGCCATGGTTGCTCCTGTGTTTATCATTCTGGTTCAGGGCGAGTCGCAAAGGCCAGTTGATTGCCTCTGCGGGCAACAAACCGCGCCACCGGCAGTCTAGCACGGTGGCAATACGCTACAGTGTAAGCCCGTCTCAATCACCGACGGTATACTGCGTATAGACGGGGTTACGATTGTTCAGAATATCGTCGATACGAGACTGATACTCGGGCTTGAAATCCTCGTGGGTAAAAATCCAGAACTGGTCCTTGCCAATGGCGTCAAAAACCAGCGACGCACAATCCGCCGGTGACATTCCCTGGCGAATACCATCGTTCAGAAACTGCATTAGCTGTTTCTGCCCTTCGCTTTGCTGCACCTGCGATTGACGATCTCCACCCGATCCTGCGATGGCGGTGGCAATCGGCCCCGGACACAGTACCGACACCCCAATGGGGGTTTCCGCAAGCTCGTAGTGGAGAGTTTCCGTCAGTGCCAATACCGCCTGCTTGCCTACCGTGTAGGGCCCCATCAACGGCGCCGCCAGCAGGCCCGCCAGCGATGAGGTGTTGACGATATGAGCCGGCGTGCCTTGCGCCAGCATGCGCGGAACGAAGGCCTGAATACCGTGCACCACGCCCATCAGATTGATATCCAGAATCCAGCGCCAGTCCTTGAGTGGCACTTCCCAGCTGGCACCTCCGATCAACACACCTGCGTTATTGAACAGCAGGTCAACCTGCCCAAAATGGTCGTAGGCCAGTGCCGCGAGTGCTTCCACTGCATCCGCGTGCGACACATCGGTGACTTGCACCACGGTCTCGGTCGCAAGCGCCCCGGCCAAGGCTTCGAGCCGTTGCGCATTTATATCAGCCAGCACCAGCCGCATCCCCTCCTGCGCACAACGATGCGCCAGGCCTTCTCCGATGCCACTGCCCGCACCCGTAATCACCGCTACCTTGTTTTCAAATGCCTGCATAACACTGCTCCGCCTGTTCGCTGTCTACCCTTATCCCAGAAGCTCGCAAAATACGCATCGTCTACCCGGACTAGCAGCTGCGATTACAAGCCCTGTCGTTTCTTGTAGCATGGATCACACTGACCATGCAGATCCTGGTATGAATAAACGCGAACACGACCTTATCGAAGCTATCTACGAGGCACCGCTCACCGAGCCAGTCTGGTCGCCATCCCTCAAGGCCTTGCGCTTAGCACTTAACGCCCAAGGTATAGTCCTGCTGTTGCGACTTCCGAATGAGCAGGATCGTGGGGTCATCATTACCGATGGGCTACCCGGGCTCGAGGGAGAAATTGGCGACAACCCCTACAGTGATCATTTTTACAGCATGGACCCCTTCGTCAACATTCCCGACAACATCACCGTCACGCTTGAAGAACATCTGGATATGGAGGCGCTGCAGGCTAGCGAATTCTATCGGCTCAGTCTGGAGCCATTCGGTATCTTCCATATCGCTGGCATTGAGCTGAGCAGCGGCGGCGATATTGATGCCAGTCTGCGACTGACCAGAAACAAATCCGAACCGGGTTTCAGTGCAGAAGAACGCGCCTTGCTGAACGACCTGATCCCCCACCTGAAGCGCGCATTGCGTATTCACAGTCGGCTGGAAAGTGTCAGCAGTGAAAAGGAGCTGTACGCTCAAGCAGTATCCCAACTCGCGCTGGCCACTTTCTTCATTAATGAAAACGGTCTGCTGGTCGAGGCCAACCCCATGGGCGAACGACTGCTTGCGGCCAACCGCGGCATTACGCTCAATGCCGGCAAATTGTCACTGAGGCGACCAGTAGACACCCAGAAACTTCGCGCGGCCATCGAAGCCGCTCTCAAGGCCCGTGCGCGCGGAGACAACGTATTCGCCCAAGCCATGCCGGTCTACGATCAAAGCGGCGATTGCCACCTTGGCCTCACCGTAAAACCGCTAGCCATCAAACGTCACCGTGAAAGCGAATCGGAAGCCGTTGTCGCTATCTTTGCTAGTGACGCCAACGCCCGGCTGGATGCACCCCAGGCCGCCCTTACCCAGTTGTTTGGGCTCACGCCGGCAGAAAGTCGCCTGGCGACTGCCCTGGCCAATGGCCTGAGCCTCGATGACGCCAGTAAAAATCTGCACATCAGCCGCAATACCGCCCGAGCGCATTTGCGATCTATTTTCTCTAAGACAGGAGTGAGTCAACAGACTCAATTGGTCAGCCTTATTCTGAAAAGTGTGGCACCACTGGGGTAAGACCTCATCCTAGGCAGGACACGCTACGCTGACCGTCTGCTATCTATCCCTGCATTAAGCTATGCATAACCGGCGCAATTTTTTCCTTTACTACAAACTGATTCATGAACTCTTTCACCGCAGCAATACGCCCATGGCGGAATTCAAAAATAAACACGTGGCTGTTGGCTATAGTTTCACCATTGATCAGGGTTCCGCTGGATTCCACTTCCGCCACTGCGCGGTCTCCGTCGCACGTGAGCGCAACAATGTCGTAATCAATCGCATAATTACCGGCTTTTGCCAGCAGCGCAATGCCGCCGCAAAACCGTGCCTTGTCAGATGCACCTGAATTCACGCTCCAAAAAGTCATATCCTCCGTTAGCAGGTCATCCTTGACCACGCCCGCAGACACGCCCTGCATAAATGTCTCGATTATCGTTCTGTACTCGCTCATATCTGTGCCTCTTGTTGTTTAAACCATTCCACCGCATCAATGACGGTTTCACGCACCGGTCGCGGATTCCACCCCAGATCGCGGGTCGCTTTACTATGATCCATTTCCTTAAAAATATCGGACAGCACAATCGCATCCTTACGCAGCAAGTAATCCTTTTTGTGCAATAATTTGAAAATCGTCTCGGCAATTGTTGCCACAACCATTCCCACCTTCAGCGAAATCATTCGCGGCGGCTTGTTGCCCATATGATCCGTGGCAATGGTGTAGAAATCACGATTGGAAATATATTCGTTGGCGATGATATAGCGTTCACCCAATGCCCCCTTGGTTTCTGCACGTATGGCGGCATCAGCTACATCGCGAATATCCACGCTGGGAGCCCCGGCATCCATCGCAAATCCAACCTTGCCCTTGGCTACCTGCCATAACATTCCGTTATGGGGCGTTGGCTGATAATCGTGTGGACCATAAGTATTGGCCACACACAAGGCCACACCGGGAAGCTGCTTTTCACGGCAATATTTCAACAGCGATTGTTCAGCTTCCAATCGCGCAATAATGTAGGCTGAAGCTTTGTCATACCAGTTAAATTCAATATCTTCAGTAACCGGACCATCGGGGTTTACTCCCAGAGTGCCCATCGAACTGGTAAAGACAAAACGCTCAATACCGCAACTCAAGGCAGCTTCCATGCTGTTAACCAGCCCTTCTACGTTATTGCGAAACAATGGCGTGGTATCGGTCAGCCAGAAACGCGGATCAACCACGCTGTGAAATACCGAGCCACAACCCTGCATGGCAGCGACCAGACTTTCCGCCTCCAACACATCGCCGTAGTGGATTTCCACCGGCAGCCCTTCCAGCGCCGCTCGCGAGCTGGTCTTGCGCAGTAGAACCCGCACTTTGCGCCCATCGCTCACCAGTCGCCGTACTATATGGCTACCCACAAACCCACTGGCACCGGTCACCAGAACCGGCTTACTTAAATAACTGTTCCCACTCATACTGATCTCGCTAGTCATTTCCCTAAAGCCTCATGCGCTGCCATTCCGTCAAAAATCTCGCAACCGCGAGAGCCAATCATGCTCGCGGCCCGCCGGAGCAACTTTTCAATCTACACCCAATGCCGTACTCAATTGCTGCAGGTTTTCAAGCCCGCCCAACTCAACCCAAGCAATGGCATAGCGTTCAACCAGCGCCTCACAAATCACTTTGTCTTGCCAGCCGTCAGTGCCCAGTGTCGACAACCAGATGGCCAATCCGTATACACTTGCCGCACAATAGTCGCGCCAGATATCGTCTTGGGAAGGTTTGTCAGACTCCGGCACAGTCAATGCGGCCCGGTATACGCGAAGCAAATCACGATCATTCTGACGCCTGTCTTCAGGGGTAAGAGCACCCTGCAGGAAATATCCTACATCCTGCGACCAGCCACCCCAGCGCACCACCTGCCAATCGAGAAATCCGACAGTATTGTCCGGCAGCACATAGGTATTACCTATGTGGGCATCGCCATGGAGCAGGGTTTTCGAACTGCTCGCAATGCACGCGATGTAACGTGACCATAGCTCTACCAGATGCACCGCATCCATTGAACCAATGGTAGCTGGCAGCAGCGCGGCGCCGCGCTGCATTCCAATGGGAATACGCTTGCGCAACCCCACCTGCCAGCCTTTGGCAGGTTTCCAGTGTTTCACAAACCGCAGTTTTTTATTCGGCGTCTGTTTCCAATACTGGCTGTGCAGTCTCGCCAGCGCTTTGAGTCCGCTCGCTGCCTGATCGACACTCAGAGGGCGGGTAGCATCGCGTGGATCGGCACCGCGTAAGGTGATGTCTTCCATCACCAACAGAAAATCCAGGTGTAAATAGTCGCAGCGGCTGGCATATACCTTTGGATGCTCCAGCGGCAGCTCTATACCAGTCGAAAACAGACGCGCTTCGTTGAACAGGTTGCCATTTCGAAAGTGCACCCAGCGGTGGCTGGATGCATGCGCTTTCAGAAACAAACCTTGCGGGCCACCCCCTTCCGCGTAAGTCAGCGAAAATTTTGCGCGTCGATTGGTACCGTCGTCGCTCCTGTCCAGCGTTACAGAATCAACGACAGCGCCGGGACAGTCGCGAGCAAGCGCTTTGTGCATCCAGCAAGCATCGATATCGTGCCAGCTATTCGGAATCGGCAATCGCGAAAGTGACCGCATCTCTACAACACCTCATTAGCTGCTAGCGCTGGAAATATTTTTTTAAGGCAACTTGCGCAATTGCCCAGCTTCTTACAAAGTAACTCTTCGATAATCTACACAAAGGAACCTCCATGCCCGCTTACATGATTTTTATTCGCGAGGGTGAAGTGCTCGACCCACAAGCAATGGAACGCTACCAACAGGCCAATCGCGAACCCTACCCTGGCCTCGACAAGCTCACCCCGCTGGTGGTTTACGGCAAGATGGAAACGCTGGAAGGCGACGCCGCTGATGGTATGGTTGTGCTTCAGTTCCCGACGATTGAAGACGCCAAAACGTGGTACTACAGCGAGGAATACCAGGCCGCGTTGAAGCATAGGCAGCAAGCAGCGCATTATCGAGTGTTTATGGTTGAAGGGCTCTAGAGCCCCATCGTTACAGTTGCCACAGCAAGTATCCCACCAGCGATAAACGTGCCCAACGCACCGACAAATCGCATCGGGTTGGGCTTAGCCATCGTTTTTGGCAACAGTAAGCCCGCCACCAGCAGGTAGCGGCTGAACGTTGCAAGAATCATGCTCCACATGACCCATTCCGCCATCGGTGCCTGCGCCAGCACAAACATCATCACCGCCAGAATTGGTGCATACTCAATGGTATTGCCATGGGCGCGAGAGGCTTTGTAAAGAGGATCTTCAGGGTTTTCTTTGAAACCATACATCGCCATGGCTTTGCCGCGCTGAACAGTCACATTAAATCCTGTCGCGATACACAATAAACCCAACAAACCAATACAGATCAGAGCAACGTTCAATTCTTATTCTCCTTCAAGACAGTATTTCAACACTGCTTTAGGTTGACGAAACAGACACCATAGCCATGGCGCAAGGGTTAAAAGCACAGCCTCAAAAACCATAGCGCTGACGAATCGAATCAAAGCGAGCCTGCATTTGCAGCTGGCGTTCTTGCGGCGTGACTTGGATACTGTCTTGCGGCATCACATCCGGCAAGGCATTACATGCAACTACGCGTGTTTCAAAATCGGTAGCCGCCGTACTCAGCAGGTTTCGATAGCAAAGATTACCGCGCACAAAGCCCTGTGTATCAAGCCAGTTGTGATAACCGGGGTCGCGGTGACTGATAATGAGCCGCACTTTGCCGTCGCTGTCGACGACGGTCCGCGCGGGCGTGTAACTTACAGGCCGGTACCAGAAATCCATACTATTAAAGAACACCCCCATCTGGGCCGCCATCCAGAAGCTGTCGGGTGGCATAAAAGTAATGAGCAAGGCCTGTTCGGGCGCCAGTTCCCAGCACAGACTCGCCACCGCCCGCCCTCGCCGTTTATCTTCATCCGCGCCGCCACCCTGCTCCGACGGAAACTGATTGACCGCTTGCAGGTCGACGAAGGGGCTGTACTGATAGGGATGATCTGGCCAATCACGCATCACACCCTCAATAAAATCACCCGCCCAGTGAATACCGTCGCACAGTGTTTGCGTTGTAGGAAGCGGGCGCGGTTCATTCATCCCGATCCGCTCGATGCTCATCTTTGCCGGTAATTCATCCCAGCCATCGAAGCCCTGACGAATAAACAGCTTGCGAGTTTTCGCAGTCACAGGAAGCCAGTTGCGGCCGCGCCTTTCGCCGCCGATAAACAACTCAAAGCTGCCATCGCTTTCAACGGTGAGATCGTGACCGAACAGGTTGGCCTCAGGTATATCACCAAAGGGTTCGTGTAAGCTGGGGATGTCTGTGCCCGGCTGCGTTTCCGGGCGTTCTCCCTGCACGGTAAAATTAATAAACCTCGCCGTGCCACGCTGACCGGTTACTCGGTACACGTAGTCACCGCTTATCCAGGCCTGATGGTAGGTAAAATCTGCCGCGTCACCACCCAGCTTGCAGTTGGGGGTACAGAAAGCATGCAGCGTTGGAAATGCTGGATCACGGGTTTCAAAACCCAGATCAAAAGCCTGCCCCACATTCTGCATCAAAAACCGCATCGCGTCGGCGCGATGTAGATCAGTAGCTGGATTGTGATCCTTGAAGACCTGCTCCCCCGCCTGCTCAAGACGCCGACAGAATTCCTGCCAGCTGTCGCGCAAAACCTTGTCATTGGGGTGATCGCCGTAGGCCATATCAGGCTCCTAGTTTTTCTAGCAGTGCACTGAGAGATTCTGCCGAGCGCTGAGTGGCGGCAAAGCCACCTTCCTCGTCAATGCGCGGGCCGATCAATTCCAGATCAAACAGGCCCGTATAACCGGCGTCGAGCAACCAGCCAATCATGCGCTCCAGTGGCATATTGCCATCGCCCGGAACCGCTCTTGCTGGCACACAGCGATCGCCGCAGACATAATCACTGACCTGCACCAGGTGGGTAATGGGCACAGCCTCACGGATCAGATCTTGTAGACCAGCTTCTGTCCAGCAGCCGGGCAAGTCTATGCAGACACCGATTCCTGCCTGTCGAGCCAGCGTGATAGTGTCGCGCAGACTATGGGCAATATGGATATCCGCGTACAGCGGGGGCGCGTTTTCAATCATCAGTGTCACGCCGCGCTGCGCCGCATGGCCAATACACGGGCTAATCGCCTGACAGAACACCTCAGCGGCCTCCTCCCAGATCATGCCGCCGTGTCCGCCGGTGATCATGTAAAGAGACTTGCCCCCCAGCTCCGCTACGGCATCTATACTTTTCGCCAGAGCCTCCCGCGGTGCCTCCCAACTGGCCGCCGAGGGTTTGAGCGCTTGGCCGGGCAGAAATGGATGCACCACCGTTTGCAGTTGGCAGCCCGCGTGGTCTAGTGCAGCGCGCGCCGCCACCGTGCCCTCCTGTGCAATATGGTGCCCAAGCAGCGTAACCTTGCTGGCACCCAGGCGTCTGAAGTACTCGGACTGGGTTGCCAGAGAGTCGGACATAAAGGCAATGGAATCGATACAGACCCGGGGATGCATTAACGTACCTCCACGTCGAGGCCAAAACGTTCGCGGTATGGGGCGAACTCGTCGTTCAATTCAGCAATATCCACACCGATGTCGCTCGCAGCATAGACAAACTTGCCGTAGCGATCGCCCTTATTATTGGCGAGATAATCGCGCATGGCGTGCTCGGCCTCCGGCGTAAAATCGTAACCGGCAAAGGCGTAGAATTTGGCAATGGTTCCTACCGGGTCACCGGTAAAATCTTTGTAGCGCACATGGAAGATGCGCGGGTCATCCACCAGCGGATTGTTCATGGTGTCCTGAATGCCGGCGCGGGTTGCGGCCAAATGAATCGAGGCCTGCTCTGAAACATCAACTTTGCCACGAGCAAAAGCCTTGGTAAGCGCCGCCGCCATACCGATGCGTGAAGCTGTCACCTGTACCGGATCGCGGTGGATCCAAATCAGTCGCGCATCGGGATAGGTATCAAAAAACGCTTTAAGGCGCGGACCGTGAAAACCTTTAAGCGCCCAGTGTTTTTTCGCTGGGCCGATTTTATCTGGGCAATACTGGCAATGCTGCAGCATCATTTTGTGAATGCGGTACTGGGCATGGGCATCCACTGGCATACCACCGACATACATACCGATTGGTGCCTTCCACCAGGCAGTGGGAGTCATCACCCGGAAATCCATCGCCCAGGTGCGCTCACATTCCGGCAACCCGTCTCCTAACATATCGTTATACGGGTGAATCTTGAGCCAGTCGGGAGCCATCGAATTTATCTCGCGCCAATCGTCATCTGCCAGCGCGCGACGCGGATCGTCTGGCCTTGCCAGACCCGGGGGCGGCGAGGGATACATGACTTCCCAGAAACGCAGGGATTGGGCGGCGGGGTCAACCGAGAGCAGCGCATGTAACAGGGTTGTGCCCGAGCGTGGTTCGCCAGTGGCAAACAATGGGCGCTCGATCACTTCGTCAGCGAGGCCCGGAATCGTTTTATGATCGTTAAAAAAGCTCAGGCGCGAGGTCACCAAACCCACTGCCACCTTGGCTGCCGCTTGCTGACCACTTTCATCCATACCCAGTTTCTGCAGCTGGGCCATGGCAATGGTAAAGCGCTCGGGAAAACTGTCATCGCCGTAATCGTTTAGCCCAGTGTGCTGTTCGGCCTCAGCGAGCAATTTGGCGGGATTCAAAATCATGCAATATCCCCACACAGCTTCATCAGTTCGTCTTCGGTTTCCCGTACTTTCTGGGCTGAAATAGCACCGTATTTCAACCCAGCCATGCCGCCGTAATCCAAAACTTTGGGAACGCGCAGCCCGGCCTCGACAAACCCCTTAATCTGTTTGGCTACCTGTTTCGGCGAGCCGTGGGGAATAACCGCCAATATCGCTTCCGGATCAACCTTGTCGAGCATGTCGAGTATACGCTCGCGCGTCAGAATGCCGGGATCGATGTCCTGATACCCACCCCAGTTCTCTCCCATTGGATGGTCGTATCCAAATTTTTTCAGCGCGGGCGCCGATATTTGTAATATCCAGGCTTTAACCAGCGGGGCCTTCAAAATTTCGGCCAACTCATCGTCGTCGCCGATCAGGCAGGTCATGATAAACGCGGGCGTTATCGCCATCGGATCGCGCCCCGCTTCTTCGGCAGACTGACGAATAACCGCCAGCTTGTCGGCATACTCTTGCGGCTCCCAGGCACCGGCCGGCCACCAGCCATCAGCGTAGCGGCCTGTGATTTTCAACATGCGCGGACCGCTGGCTCCAATCCAGATTTTCGGGTAGTTACCTTGATAGGGCTCGGTATCCAGCCGGGCATGCTGGAGCTTGAAAAACTTTCCGTCGAAATCGACTGGCCCTTCACTTTCCCACAGCTTGCGAATCACTTGCAGGCTTTCTTCAAAACGCCCGACCGGTTTGGAAAAGTCAAAGCCGTAGGGCACGGTATTTTCGGTTTCACCGCTACCCAATCCGAGAATAAACCGACCCTTCGAGAGATGATCAATCGTGAGTGCAGATTGCGCCAACAGGGAAGGATGACGTCGTACGGTGTCTACAACACTGGTGGCAATTGGCACATTCTTTGTCTGCACTGCAGCTGCAGCCGCCACGGCCATGCCATCCAGGTGTCGATGGGGCGACGGAGACACTGTTGCCAGATCGGTAAACTCTGGTGTCCAAATAGAATCAGGCCAGAAGCTCACCATATGGTCCGGTAGCCAGATGGAGTGGTAGCGCCCACTGTCGAGATTTTCCAGCACACTGAAATCCAGTGGCAGGGTTGTCCGCAAAAAAGCGGCGGGTTGGACTTTCATTAGATTTATATCCTGATTCGACTGATTAAAACTCGATTTCCAGATCGACACCGTAGGTTCTCGGATCACCATAACTATTAATGGCGTACCCAAAGAAACTGAACAGATCGACCCCGAAATTCCAGTACTCTTCGTCCGCAAGGTTTTTACCCCAAAGCGAAACCCGTACGCGACTGTCACCGAAGCCACTCATGTCACTCAAAGAAATGCGCGCGCTCCATAGCTGATAGGAATCTCCGGAATTGGTTTCCGGGGCAGGAGTCAGAAACGTCATCTCATCCTGATAGCTCCAATCCAACCGTGCAGTAAAATGAGCGAAGGGCAGAGGTTGGTCGTAGACCAAAAAGGCGTGCGCATTATGCTTTGGTGTATAAGGAAAATTAGAATTGGTCAGATCGCTGCCCTGGCCATTGTCGTACTCAACGTATTCGGGATCGGTGTAGCCATAATCCAAACCGGCCTCCAGCGAATCGGTAAGCAGGGTCACAAACTCCAATTCCAGTCCGCGAATTTCAACAACGCCGGCATTGCGAATAACACTGGCAGCGGTTTCCTGATTAAACGCATTAACCTGCTTGTCAGCATAATCGCTGTGGAATACGGCGCCGTTTAAGCGAATCCGCTGATCGGCAAAAGTGGCTTTCCAACCAATTTCATAGGCTGTCAGGGTTTCTTCATCAAAACCCCGAGCGAAATCGCGAGCGTCCGCATCGCGCGAGTTAAAACCACCTGACTGGTAGCCCTGACTCACCTTGAAATAGGCCATTACTTGATCGTTCCAGTGATAGCTAGTCGAGGCCATCGGCGATACGTTTGTAAAGCTACGCTCGGTTTCCGGGTAATGCGTAAGAGTTGTTGTAAGCGGCAAGCCTAGCAGGGGCTGCCTGAGTATATCCGTACGCACTTTGGACATCGCTCGATCTTCTTCTGTGTAGCGCACCCCGGCTGTCACATCCCAGCTGTCGCTCAGATTATAGGTGGCCTGGGCGTACAACGCTCTGGCCTGCACGTCAAAGTCGGCGCTGTCGGTGCGCTCAAAAAAAACAAATACACCGGGCGCGGCCGCTACATAAGGGTTGATAAAGTTATCCTGCTCACCGTCCTCATCGAGGTAGTAAGCACCAACAACATAGCTCAGGCGCGAATTTAACGCTTCACCCAGTAGACGAAATTCCTGAGTAAACGTTTCAGATGTGGAAAAATCCAGGGTATGAAAACGATGAATCGGCGCACCATCGGCATCACCGCCACCGTCGATTTCAACGGTCCGCAGAGAGGATATGGAAGTCAGTGAGAGACTTTCACCGAGTTCAACCGAGAGGTTTAGTGCGTGGCCTTCCACATCACTGATGCCAAACATGCGGCCATCCCAACTGCCTTCTTCCGGACGCTTGCCTTGTTTTACCCGATACGGCTCTAGGTCCGCACCGGTGGCATGATTTTCATCTATAACAGTGACAAACGACGGCAGCGGTATTTCATCAATTTCCGTGCGGTCGTAGCTGTAACGTGCGCTGAACCTCTCATCTGGCCGCCACTCAAGGTGGACCAAGGCGACATCCCGGTTCCTATCCTGTACTTCACTGCTCTCGGCACCGGCAAAGGTATTGTCGTAAAAACCATCGCGCTCGTAGTTTGCGCCGACCAGACGCAAATTCAAGGCGCCAATCGGGCTGCTATCGCTCAGCAAGGGTAGATTCAGCATGCCCTTAATATCGCGCTGACTATAGCTACCTGCGGTCAGCGACAAGCGCGCTTCCAATTCATCACTCGGTTTTTTGGTAACGACATTGATTGCGCCACCGATGGTATTACGGCCGTAAAGTGTTCCCTGCGGTCCACGCAATACTTCTATCCGCTCGGGATCGGCAACATCGAGCAATGCACCGGAATTTTTTGCGATCAACACACCGTCCAAATACAGCCCGACCGCAGGCTCGAATGAAATCAGGGTTTCACCATTGCGCACCCCGCGAATATTCACCGCAAAGCCGTTGCGCCCGCCGATCTGCGGGGAGATGGTCAGGTTGGGGGTATAACTGCCGATATCTGAGGCGTTACTCAAGCCAAGGTCTGCGATTTTCTGTTCGGAAAATGCCGTCAGTGAAATCTGGGTGTCCTGCAATGACGACTGACGATGCTCAGCGGTAACAATTACCTCCTCAATCACCCTACTCTGCGCCGCACTGCTAGGAGCTGACTGAGCACTGACAGCAGACACAATTAGACCACAAGCCAATAGCAGTGACTTCGGGGCGAGTGGGGGTTTATGCATCGTTATTTCCCTCTGTAATCGCTATAGGCTGGGAGAAGGAAAACCTCGCAACCATTCAACGACTATAAAAAGGACTGACACATTTAGTCAACAGTGATGTATATATAAAAGCAGCCAAACGACGCAGCACAGCGGTCGCGAAACCCAAATAGACATCAGGGGAGGAAGTTTCATCGCGTATTCGTATGAGTAAGCGATTGTAGTTTTGGAAGCAAGCTTCACCTCTCTTCCTATGAAAGAGAGGTGAAGGAAACGGAGGATCAAGCGTTAACGTCAACCACCAGGCGGCCTTTGATCTTGCCGGCCAGTACATCCTTGGCGACATCGACGGCGTCAGCAAGCTTGATATCGGTCGCGACAGACTCAAGCAGATCGGCATCCAGATCACGGGCCAGGCGATCCCACGCCGGCTTTCGTACAGCCAACGGCGCCATCACACTGTCAATTCCATAGAGCGTTACGCCCCGCAGAATAAAAGGCATCACTGTGGTTGGAAATTTGGGGCTCTCTGCAAGGCCACAAGCCGCCACGGCGCCACGGTACTTGGTCTGGGCACAGGCATTGGCCAGCGTATTGCCACCGGCGGCGTCTACCACGCCCGCATAGATCTCTTTCTGCATGGGTTTACCAGCTTCTGACAAGGTAGCGCGATCGATAATGCTCTTGGCGCCCAGACCTTTCAGATAGGCTTCTTCACTCGTTTTACCTGTAGACGCAACCACACTGAACCCGGCTTTTGCCAGCAGCGCAATCGCGATACTGCCAACGCCACCACTGGCGCCCGTTACCAAAATATCCCCGTCTTCCGGTTTGATACCGTGATTTACCAGCGCCTCAACACACAGCGCCGCTGTGTAACCAGCAGTGCCAATAATCATCGCCTGACGGGCATCAAATGCCGACGGCAACGCAACCAGCCAGTCACCTTTAAGACGCGCATACTGAGACAGGCCACCCTCGTGGGTCTCACCGACGCCCCAGCCGTTCAACACAACGCGGTCACCTTTTTTCCAGTTGGCGTGGCTGCTTTCTTCCACAGTTCCAGCCAGATCAATACCGGGCATCATCGGCCACTTGCGCACCACCGGAGAAGCTCCGGTAATGGCCAGCGCGTCTTTATAATTAATGGTGGAATAATCGACCTTTACCAGCACATCGCCCTCTGGCAACGCACTTTGATCCAAGTCTTTTACGGCAACGGTTTGGCCGTCATCAGTTTTCTCAATCAGGATTGCTTTCATTAGTGAAGTCCTTAGGTTTCGAAATTCAGCGCCATTCAACGCCAGCCACTAGCCGAAGAGAATGGCGCCCGATATGCGTAGGCATCGCAGCATAACCAAGCGCCTGACACTATTCAACAGCGCTGTCGAATAGCATTAGTTCATGTAGCGGCCACCGTTGGCGCTCAAGGTGTGACCCGTGATATAGCCCGCCTCTTCTGATACCAGGAAGGCAACCGCGGCCGCCATATCTTCCGGCGTACCCAGACGCTGCACCGGGTTACGCAGACCAATGGCTTCCGCACCGCCTGGCAAACCGCCTTTGGCTTCAAGGTTACGCAGCATGGGTGTATCCACCGATCCTGGCGGCACGTTGTTTACCGTAATACCCTTCGGCCCCAGCTCTACTGCCAACGCTTTAGTCAAACCGATAACACCGCCTTTTGACGCAACGTAATGCGCCATATTTGGCGAACCGGTCTGTGTGCTCGACGATGAGATATAAACAATACGACCCCAGTTTTCCGCAATCATATCGTCCAGCACTTCTTGGGTAACAATAAATGAACCGTTCAGATTGATATTGATCACTCGATTCCATTCATCATCGGTCATTTTGGTAATAGCGCCCGTGGCATGAACGCCCGCAGAATTGACCATGATGGTAACCGGCCCCAACTCAGCACGCGCCTTCGCCACCGCCGCTTTAACCACGGCTCGGTCGGAGACATCCACTTTACTGGTGATAGCGCGCTGGCCAAGAGCCCGAACATCTTCGGCCACTTCTGCCATCAGTTCTTCGTTCAGATCCCAGATGGCAACATCCACACCACTCTTCGCAAGTCGCCGGCAACAGGCTGCGCCAATCCCAGACGCACCACCGGTCACCACCGCCACTCTTTTTGTTTCTGTCATTGTATAAACCTCAATATATGCGTGCAGCGCCGCCAATGACCGCCTGCAAAAACACGGCCCTTGGCAAATCAACATGTTAACAACACTGTTGACTAATATAAACATCCGCGCCTATTATGCAAGTCGCAGTTCAAATATGTACGGATGAAACATATGAACTATAAAGTTTCACAAGAACATAAATCCCCAGATTTTAAGCCAAGATAACACCATAGGCCGGAGGAAGCCGTGCAAAAACCAGACAAGTTTCCATACAAATTAAATCGTGTTACCGCGATTGCAGGAATAGCGGCAGGTACCGCTATTAGCGCGATTTCCTTCCCCGCACTGAGCCAGGAACAGGCCGCTGCACGTGCCACCCTGGAAGAAGTGATTGTCACCGCCCAGCGCCGCGCCGAAAGTCAGCAAGATGTCGCGATCTCAATGACAGTGCTGAGTCAGGAGCAACTTGCCAATGCCAACATGACAAATTCCAGTGATCTGGCTGACTACACCCCCGGGCTGTCGATCAATAACCGTTTTGGGCCGGAAAACGCCTCCTTCTCTCTGCGCGGATTTACCAAAGCACTGCGCACCACCGCGTCTGTCGGCGTGTATTTTGCGGAAGTTGCCGCACCACGCGGCCAAAACGTACAGACCTCGGGCGATGGTGCCGGGCCCGGCACCATGTTTGACCTGGAAAACATTCAGGTACTAAAAGGCCCCCAAGGAACCCTTTTTGGTCGTAACACCACCGGTGGCGCCATTTTATTCGTGCCCCGCAAGCCCGCCGATGAATTTGAAGCTTACGTTGAATTCAGTGCCGGCGACTACAACCTGCGCCAACAGCAAGCGGTTATAAATCTGCCAATCTCAGAGCGCTTTAAATTGCGCCTGGGCCTTGATATCAAAGAGCGTGACGGCCATCTCAACAACATCACCGGTATTGGTTCAGACGAACTGGGTAACGCAGATTACACCGCTCTGCGCGCCAGCGCGCTGTTTGATGTGACAGACAATATCCAAAACTACACCGTCATCAATTACGCTGATTCCGAAACCTACGGCACAACATCGCGATTATTCGACTGCACCGACGAAAGCCCAACCCAAAACCCGGTCGTAGCCTTCACCGGCGTCGGCTGCCAACAGCAACTGCAACGTCAGCGTGACACCGGTCAGGACGGCTGGTTTGACGTCGTCAGCACAGTTTCCAAACCCATCGCGCTGATTGAAGATTTGCGCATCATCAACAAATTCAGCTGGGACATCACAGAAACCATTACGATCAACAACATCCTGGCCTACTCGGAACTGCTGACGGAAAACACCTCGGACATCTTCGGCACCCAATTTACGGAAACCCAGGCAGCCCTCCTAGGCATGGGCATTCCCGGCGCGACCGTGCCCGGCTTAGTCGACCCCCGTAGGGAATTCTCACCCGGTATCTCACTGACCAGCCCCGATCGCCCGGTTACCGACCAGCAGGGACGCGTTGCGGAAATCCAGGTGCAAGGCCTATTTTTCGACGGCCGTCTTGATTGGCAGGCAGGACTCTACTACGAAGACAGCCTGCCCAATGGTGTCAGCGGCAACGACGCTGCCATTTTGATTTCCTGTGATCTATCCACCATTGCCACTGGCGACCCCAATCAATACAACTGCTTTGACGCTACCGGCGGGGTACTGGGCAGCGTTTCACAGATTTACAACGAAACGACATATCGCAACAAGGCCGTCTATGCCCAAGCCACCTATGACGTTTTAGAGTGGTTCAGCATTACAGCCGGCGCGCGGTATACCTGGGATGACACACTCGGACAAATCCGTTTTTTCCGCCATACCTTTGCCGGCACAGCACGTCAGGCCCCCATTGTCGCCAACGAGCGCGCATCCCAGCACAGCGAAGCACCCACCGGGCTGTTTGAATTGCAGTTTCGCCCATGGAACGACGTGATGGTGTACGGAAAATACGTGCGCGGTTACCGCCAGGGTAGCGTGAATATGGCCGCCGACTTCGGCATCCAGACCCACGACAAAGAAACTGTTGATACCTTTGAGCTTGGGGCCAAAACCACGTTTAGCTGGCCAATTCCTGGCCGCTTTAACGTCTCAGTTTTTGACAACGACTTCACCGACATGCAGCTGCAAGGTGGTTACGTATCCCCCACCAAGGGGCCAACTACCGCGATTTTTAACGCCGGCAGTGCCGAAATTCGAGGCGGCGAAATTGAAGCGTATTTTCAGTTAACCGAAGATCTGTCGCTGGCTTTGTCGTACTCGCGCTTGATAACCGAACTGCTGGAGCAAGACGACAACGGCGACAAAGTGGCTGCAGCCGGCGGCCCCATCGCGGGCGCCACCTACAGCTCCAGTGCAGACGTGGGTGAAACCCTGCCTTTCGCGCAGGACAAAGCCTATACCGCCAACGTCAATTATCGCCTGCCTTTACCACACGAAATTGGCATGATCAGTGTGGGCGCGACCTACATCTATACCGGCGCACAGCGTCAGTCTTCTGGTAGCAGTACACCTTTTGATGTGCTCGACCCCTACAGTCTGATCAACGCCAACATCACCTGGAACGATATGTTTGGTGTACCGCTTGACCTGAATTTTTTCGTCACCAATGTTCAGGATAAAGAGTACGAGGTGTACCTGTCTGGTACTGACGGTTCGCTCGGGTTTACCTCTCGTCAGATGGGCCTGCCGCGTATGTACGGCGCTCGCCTGCGCTACAACTTTTAAGGTACGTAACCAAGCCGGCGGCTCTCTGTCGCCGGCAGCCCTCCCAAACTTGCCTGCATCGGCTACACGATTGGCTGCGTGACGCCATCGTCGCGGCTGCAGTCAAGAGGCATATCAGCCGCAATCAACTGGCCACATCCTCGCTACACAGACCCATGCTAGCCTGCCCGCGTCGTATACCTGATAAGCAGCAGAGGCAGGAATGACTGCCAACCTGCCGCTTATTTATACAACACTGATGATGACTTAAATATGAAACATGGTATGCTGTAAATGCTGACGAACATGATAATAAAGAAGGAGGTGCTCAATGCGGTACGGGAAAATCACCTGGACTAAGTGCGCCAGTCTCGCTGCAGCACTAACTGCAAGCGCAGCGTATGCCCAGGACGGCACTAACACTAACAATACCCGCGAGGTAAAAACCTCGGCTTTGGAAGAGGTTATCGTTACGGCAACACGACGCGAAGAAAGCGCGCAAGATGTTGCCATCTCCATTACCGTTTTCTCCGACGAACAGATCGCCAACGCCAACATGACCAATGCGGCGGATCTTGCGACCTATACTCCCTCTTTGAGTACAAACACGCGTTTTGGGAATGAAAACACCTCCTTTTCGTTACGTGGTTTTACACAATCGTTGCGAACCGCTGCATCGGTAGCAACCTACTTTGCCGAGGTCGTCGCACCGCGCGGCCAAACCTCACAAACCTCCGGTGACGGCGCAGGTCCAGGTTACTTCTACGATCTGCAGAATGTGCAGGTACTTAAAGGGCCCCAGGGCACTTTGTTTGGTCGCAACACCACTGGCGGCGCCGTACTGCTGGTACCCAACAAGCCCTCCGATGAATTTGAAGGCTATATTGAACTGTCAGATGGCGACATGGGAATAAGCCGACTCCAGGGGGTGGTCAACTTCCCGGTTGCCGACAATTTCAAGATTCGGTTTGGTGTGGATAAGAACGAACGCGACGGCCATCTTAACAACGTTGCCAACATCGGTGCGGAGGCGCTTGGCAACACGGACTACACTGCACTGCGCCTCAGTGTCGTCTGGGATATCACCGACGATCTGGAAAACTACACGATATTCAACGTCGTAGACTCGGAATCAAAGGGCTATACGTCGCGGCTATTTACCTGCAATGACAACGCAGACCCGAGCGTCAATACCTTTTACGCGCTCACCGGCCCCGCCTGTGCTCAGCAGCTGGAACGTCAGGAAGCGATGGGGCAGCGCGGCTGGTACGATCTGGTTAGCACCATCGCCACACCGATCACAACCATCCAGGAAAAGCGCGTCATCAACACCACTACCTGGAATCTGAGTGACACCGTTACACTGAAAAACATTCTGGCGTATTCACATCTGGAAACTGAAAACGGCTCCGATATCTTCGGCACACAGTTTACCGAAACCGCCGCAGGTCTAACTGCATTAGGCGGTATATTCCCCGCCCCGCTTCCCGGTGCTGATCCACGACGCGAGTTCGCTGTGGGTGTCTCGGTTCCCAGCCCTGACATTCCGGTAACCAGTCAGGTCGGCTGGATAGAAGAAATCCAATTACAGGGCATTTCTTTTGACGGCCGCTTAATCTGGCAAGGCGGCGCCTACTACGAGAGCAGCAAGCCTGACGGTTTTTCCGGGAATACATCTGCCGGCCTTATCTCATGTGATCTCACGACCATAGAAAGCGCCGACCCGAACGACTACAACTGTTTTGATATAACCAATGGCACCTTGGGCAGCGTGCTGGATCAAGAATACAAAACGGAGTTTCTCAACAAAGCCGTTTACGCCCAGGCAAGTTACGATTTGCTACAAACCCTCAGCATTACCGCCGGCCTGCGTTACACCTGGGACGAGACCCGAGGTTTTGGCATCAAACGACGCCATACTTTCACCGGAGAAAATCGCAATCCGGACCCCATTGTGTCGATCTCCACGCCGGAGCAGGAGAGTAACGCCCCAACCGGTATGATCGAAGTAAGCTACCAGCCCATTAATGATGTCATGGTGTATGGCAAATATATTCGTGGTTACCGCCAAGGCAGTGTCAACCTGGCAGCAGACCCGGGCCTAGACTCTCACGATTACGAAACCGTGGACACCTACGAAATCGGCCTGAAGAGTCGTTTCGGCGGCTGGTTCCCGGGGCGCTTCAACATCGCTGTGTTTGACAACGAACTCACCGACATGCAGCTTCAATACGGCTATATCTCAGCAACCGCCGGGCCTACCACAACCGTTGCCAACGCCGGTGAAGCAGAAATAAAAGGCTTTGAAATAGAAGCCATGGTGCAACTGTATGAAGGCTTGACCGTCAATTTGTCCTACTCTGAACTCGACACCAAGCTCGTAGAGGCGGCGAACATTGACCCGCAAAAAGTGAATGACGCAGTAACAGCTGCCTCAGGCGACCCCTTCTCCGGTTTTATTGCCTCTCAGACAGCCACTCCCATCGCCGACAAGGGCGATGAGCTGCCATTTGCCGCCGAGCAAGCCTGGGTAGCGACGCTAAACTATCAGCTGCCCATTCCGGCCGAATGGGGCGTACTCAGCGCGAGCATGACCTATGTTCACACTGGCGAGCAGCGCGCGGCTGCCAGCAGCGCATCACCGTTTGCCATTCTGCCGTCCTACGACCTGATTAACTATAACGCGAGCTGGCTATCGATAATGGGCAGCGACTTTGATCTGTCGGTTTTCGCCACCAACGTCCGCGACGAAGAATATCTCACCTATATCTCAGGCACCTACAACACCCTCAGTTTTGAGTCTGTACAGGTCGGCCTGCCGAAAATGGTTGGTGCGCGACTGCGGTATAACTTTGGCAACTAGCCTTTGCGCTGCTTGAATCCACGGCGCTTCTGCTTCACGCAGAAGCGCCGTATTTACAAAGCATCTAATGCAAAGTACGTAACGTCCCGCAACGCGCTGCCTTAGATCTGCAGTTCCGGCATTCCGGCAAACAATTCCAACACCTCCGGATTACTCAGCGCATCGCGGTTTTTGACCGGCCGGCCGTGCACCGTGTTTTTCACAGCCAGCTCTGAAATTTTTCCTGAATGGGTTCGCGGCAAGTCACTAACCGCAATCACTTTTGCCGGCACATGACGCGGTGTGGCATTTGCGCGTATCTCCGCCTTGACTCGCTGCACCAGCGCCTCATTCAATTCAACCCCATCACGGAGCCGAACAAACAAGATTACCCGAACATCGTTGTCCCAGTTCTGACCAATGACCAGCGCCTCAAGAATTTCGTCAATGTTTTCTACCTGACGATAGATTTCAGCGGTACCAATACGCACGCCACCTGGATTTAGCGTGGCGTCGGAACGCCCATAAAAAATCATGCCGCCTTCTGGCGTCAACTCAACCCAATCGCCGTGGTACCATACATTGTCGAACTTACTGAAATATTCGTTGAAATAGCGCTCTTTACCGGGATCGTTCAGAAACCCGAGAGGCATGCCTGCATGCGCAGTTCGACAAACAAGCTCTCCTGGCTCACCTAACAGCGCTTCTCCCGCTTCGTTGTAGACCTGCACATCCTGACCTAAATGCCTTTTCTGGCACTGACCTGCATAGACCGGCCCAATTGGGTTAGCCCCAACGAAGCAGCCAATAACATCGGTTCCACCGGAAATCGAGGACAGGCACACATCGCTTTTCCATGCGTCGTAGACATAGACAAAGCCATCGGCTGACAGCGGAGATCCGGTCGAAAACAGCGTTCTTAGGTGTGGGAAATCGAAACGCTCAATCGGGCGTACGTTTTTCTTGGCCAGTGAATCCAGATACTTGGCAGAGGTGCCAAAGTGGGTGACGTTTTCCTGCTGAACCAATTGTGCTAGCGCGTAACCATCGGGAAAGGTCGGCGAACCTTCAAATAACACCAGCGATGCCCCCGAAGCCAAAGCACTTACCTGCCAGTTCCACATTGCCCAACCGCAGGTTGTGAAATACAGCATACGATCTCCCGGACGGATATCGCCTTGCAATTGATGCTCCTTCAGGTGGTGCAGTAGCGTACCACCAACGGAATGCACAAAACATTTTGGCAGCCCGGTGGTACCGGATGAAAACAGAATAAAAAGCGGATCGCGAAACGAAACCCGAGTATAGAAAACCGCTTGCGGCGTGTAATCCGTCAGGAGCGAATCCAGTAATATGCCCCGACTTCCCAAGGCAGTAATATCTGGCTGCGAATTCGCATAAGGGATCACCACCACTTTCGCAATACTGTCCACCTGGTCACACAGTGCACTCACCGTGTTCAGCGAATCAAAGGGCTTTCCGTTGTAGCAGTAGCCATCGGCCGTAAACAGAACCTTGGGTTCGATCTGCCCGAAACGATCCACCAGACCGCTCAGACCGAAATCCGGCGAACAAGAAGACCAAACAGCCCCCAGCGATGTCGTCGCCAGCATTGCTGCAACGGTTTCGGGCAGGTTCGGTAAATACCCCGCCACCCGATCGCCTCGCCCAACGCCCTCGGCTTTCAGCGCCTGTTGCAAACACGACACCTTATCGAGCAGATCCTGTCGCGACCATTCATGACGCTCACCATTTTCACTGCAAAAAATCAGGGCGGGACCATCAATATCTCTCGCCAGCAAATTTTCCGCATAGTTAAGTTGAGCCTGCGGAAACAATTCTGTATCTATCAGCCGTTCCGGATAGCGAATAACGCTACTACCCGGGTCGCCGACTACACCACAAAAATCCCAACAGGCACGCCAGAAACTTTCAGGCTCATCAAGTGACCATTGCCACACTGCATCGTAGGCATCCTCCGCTTCTTCAAAACCGCGATGTTGCGCGCAAATAAAATGGTACAGCAACGTGTTTTCAACGCGCTGTTGAGATGGCTTCCAGAGCAACTGGGACATGGTTTCCTCAAATAAATTTTACCGGACAGTTAGGCAGTTCAGCCCCTAACACGCCGCATGGTCATCGAATGCTGAAAGCGAGCGGCCGGGTGCGTATTGATGGTGACCTGGGCCTTACTGCCACTGGACGTTTTGTATGTACGCCTTACTTCGAGCGCCGCCGAACCCGGCTTTACCTGCAGGCCACCGGCAAGTTTTCCGCTCACCAGGGTTGCAGAAATCTGCTGTTGTACTTCAATAATGCTCAGACCAAACATGTCTTCAATCAGTGGGAAGACCGGTCCAGCATGGCGCTGCAGTATCCTGCCCACTGCAGCATAATCTCGATTGATGTAATACTCGGTCCAGCACAGAGCCTCATCACCCGTGCGAGCGCGGCGATAACCGAGCACCTGCAACCACTCGTCACCCTCGTTCAGCCCGGCCCGCTCGGCCAACTTCCCATCGACACGAATCATAGTGATGGAGTCCACCTCAAACCGGGCATCCGAGGCAAATGCCAGCAGGTCATTAATCGACATAACCTGATGAATATCGCTGCCCGACGATTTCGGAGGGATTACAACCGTGCCCGCCCCCTGGCGCGACTCCACTAGGCCGTCGTTGCGCAGTACGCGCAGCGCCTCCCGAACGGTATGACGACTGACCTCATAGCGTTTGCACAACTCGTCTTCCGTAGGTAGCAGCGAACCGACCGGCTGCGCACCACTAACAATGTCGTCTAGCAAACTCTGGGCAACCTGGCGGTACAAGGGCCCAGCGGCTTTGCTTTTTACTGTACTGTCCTGCTCACCGGTTTCGCGCGGAATATCTGGCAACTGTAACCCCCTGAGAATAGCCCGGAAAAACAACAACCAACTATACAGCTTGTACGTACATATAAGGAAGACAATTTCATAATTTCAACTATATTCCCCTGTTTTACAGTGATTATCAATTTTTATGTACGGACATATTGCATTAACCATAAAAAACTGCGAAGGTTCACTAATAAACACCACTGTCGACCAAGTGTAGGCTTTCCTCAGAGCAATTAGCCTGCGCCGTGACTAACAGGAGGACGCATGACAACCGATGCCCCCACGGAATTTCTTTCCGAGGCCGCCAACATTCCGGTCGAAGCTTATTTGTCAGAAGACTATGCCCGCGCTGAGCGCGACAAACTGTGGCGCAAAGTCTGGCTACAGGCAGGTCGCGTCGAAGAGATTCCAAACATTGGCGACTACCTCACCTACGAAATACTCGACGACTCCGTCATTATTATTCGCACCGCAACCGATACCATTCAGGCCTACCATAATGCCTGCCCGCACCGCGGCCGCCGTCTGATCGACGTCAAAAAAGGGACTCGCAATGCCAAAGGCACCCGCAACCAGTTCATTTGTGGCTTTCACGGCTGGCGCTTCAATCTAGAAGGCGAGAACACCCATATACCTCACAAGGAAGATTGGCAGGGCGCACTGTCAAAGGAATGCACCAGCCTAAGCAGCGTTAACCTAGACACCTGGGGCGGCTGGCTATGGGTTAATTTGAATCCAGACTGCGAACCCCTCGCAGATTTTCTCAAGCCCGTACCGCAAATGCTTGAACCTTACCAATTGCACAATATGCGCTACCGCTGGCGCAAATGGGGCGTATTCAACTGCAACTGGAAAGTGGCCATGGAGGCCTTTAACGAAACCTACCACGTACAAACTACACACCCGGAATTCAACCAGTATGGGCAATTCCGAGGCTGGGCCAAAGTGCAAGGTATCCACAGCAATATCGGCTATGAACGCCCCAAGGATATGGATGCCAATCAGTCCGGAAAGCTGCGTATCGGCACCGAGAATGATCCGCGCATCGCCACTGCCGAAATGCAGAAATATACCTGGGAAAAAGCCAATACCAATACTACCGAAACACTGGTCAAGGCAGCTGAGCGTCTTGCAGAAGAACTACCCGAAGGCACACCGCCCACAGAGGTACTGCAACACTGGCTGGCCTCGGCCCGCGCTGACGATGAAAAGCGGGGGGTAATCTGGCCTACCGTTGACCCGGCCCATGCCAGCGAAGCCGGCACAGCCTGGCAGATATTCCCTAATTTTCAGATCGGCCATGCGGTCAATAATATGCTGTGCTATAGCGCACGCCCCTACGGCTACGATCCCGACAAATGCATCTTTGAAGCCGCGGTTTACGAACTGTTTCCACAAGGCGAAGAGCCGACCACCGAATGGGAGTTTTGCCCGCCAACGGAAGAGGCCTGGTGTTACGTGCTATCGCAAGATTTCTCCAACATGGAGGCGGTCCAGCAGGGCATGAAATCCGTCGGCTTTACCGGCCCGAAGCCCAACCCCTACATGGAACGCGCCACCGTCAATTTGCATCACAATCTGGCCCGATATATGGGCACCGGCGAGCCAAAGAAATTTAAATAAACCGTATTCACATCCTATCTTGAAAGGGCAAAACAGCATGTACGCAGACGAAAAAAGTTCCGCGCCAACAACCCACGACAGCGCAAAGAGCACTATTCCAGTCTATGAGCGAGTGCTCGAACTACTTGAAGCCGAAGGCGTAAAAGCCGTATTTGGTATTCCCGACCCCAACTTTGTCCACCTGTTTGTGGCAGCGGAGAAACGCGGCTGGCAAGTGGTTACCCCCCACCACGAACTGTCGGCTGGCATGATGGCCGAAGCCTACACCCGCATTAACGGCACACCGGCCCTATGCATCTCAACGCTTGGCCCTGGCATCGCACTGGCTTCAGGGTCCATGATGAACTCGCTGGTAGAAAACTCACCGGTCATTTATTTGGGGGGGCAGCGCGCACGGATCACCGAACGCCGCGTACGTCGTGGACGCATTCAGTTTATCCAGCAGGAAGACCTATTCAAAAACTCGGTGAAGTGGAGCGCCAGCATCGAGTATCCAGATCAGACCGACGAAATTATTCGCCATGCCCTGCGCGTGTGCCAGTCTGGCACCCCCGGCCCTGTTTACATAGAATTCCCCGGCCACGTCATCCACCACGAGTTGGATGTTCAACCTGCCCTACCACCCAGCGAATACCGCCTGGTTGAACCCGGCGCCGATGGCAGCATGGTCGCCAAAGCCGCCCAATTGATCAAAAATGCCGAGTGCCCCATTTTGCTTGTTGGCCACGCCGTGCAGTGTACTCGCGCCGGTCAGAAAGTTCGTGAACTGGCTGAGCTGATGGGCTGTCCGGTACTGCAGACCTCCGGCGGTACCGCTTTTATTGAAGGCATCGAAGATCGTACCTTCCCCTACCTATTTGCAGAAGTCGCCGATGAGATCGTTGCCAAATCCGACGTCGTCGTGGCTATCGGCACGGAAATTGGCGAACCGGTACACTACGGACGCGGCTACTTGTGGGCCGAAGGCAACACCGACCGAAAATGGATCAATATCGAACTGGACGCAGAAGCGATCGGCCAGAATCGCCCCATAGATGTTCCGTTAGTCGGCGACTTGCGCACGGTAGTGCCCCAACTTTGCGCTGCTCTGAAAGACAGCCCCCGCGCTGAACACCCGGATCTGCCACGCTGGATTAAAGAAGACAGCGCCCGCCTGAAAGCGCTCACGGAACAGGATTTCACCACCCCCAGCGGCCGCGTTCACACCGGTCAGTGGGTTATAGAAACCACCAAAGCCATGCCCGAAGATGCCATTCACGTGCGCGACGGCGGCTGCACCGTAATCTTTACCTGGACCTACCTGCAGAGCAAACCGCGCGATGTGGTGTGGAATCAGAACTTCGGCTGCCTCGGTACCGGCCTGCCCTACGCCATTGGCGCCTCAGTCGCCGACGGTGGCAAACGCCCGGTTTTGTTTACCACGAGCGATTCCTCCTTCCTCTATCACATCGGTGACCTTGAAGTGGTACAGCGCCTCAAACTGCCCATGGTTATAGTCGTTGCGGTAGACAATGCCTGGGGCTTGGAAGTAGGCGTTTACAAACGCACTTTCGGCCACGGCAACACCACTGAACCCGGTGTGCACTGGAGCAAAGATGTACGCTTTGACAAAGCCGCTGAAGCGCTTGGTTGCCAGGGCATGTATGTGGAAAAAGGCGAAGATCTCGGCAAAGCCGTAAGCGACGCTTTCGCCAGCGGCAAGCCCACGGTAATTCACGTACCCATTGATCCCGTGATCAACCACGGCGGTAACGAAAACCTGGATACACCGAACTACGACCGTTTTCGCACGTGGTATGCCGAAGGCCAACAATAAGCACCTGAACTGGCTCAACACTCCGCCCCTCGACCAAAGGAGAGGGGTGAGGCAAGAGCCAAAGACTTATTAGTATCTAGAAAAAAGGATTACAACGTGCCCTCCCAAGGCCCTCTAAAAGGCGTACGCGTTATCGATTTGACCGCTATGGTTATGGGGCCCTATTCGACCCAGATTATGGCGGACATGGGTGCCGATATAATCAAGATCGAACCGCCCGCTGGCGATAACACCCGCTTTGTTTCAAAAGGCCCGATACCGGGCATGAGCGGAGTGTTTGTGAATGTGAATCGCGGCAAGCGCAGCGTCGTACTCGACCTGCGCTCCGACGAAGGCAAACAGGCGCTCACCAAACTGATCGAAACCGCCGATGTCTTTATTCATTCCATGCGCGGTAAAGCCATCAAGAAACTCGGCTTCGATTACGAAGCCGTCAGCGCGATCAAACCAGACATTGTCTACACCAACTGCTACGGGTACAGCCGGCGCGGTCCCAACGCCGATCACCCAGCCTACGACGACACTATTCAGGCAGACTGCGGCCTGCCCTACGTGCAACAACTGCTCACCGGTGACGCTAACTTTGTGGGCACCATCATGGCAGATAAAGTTGCCGGCATGACTGCGCTTTACTCCACCGTCATGGCACTGTTTCACCGCGAACGCACCGGCGAAGGTCAAGAAGTGGAGGTGGGCATGTTTGAAACCATGGCGTCTTTCATGCTGGTAGAACACGCCAATGGCGCCTTGTTCGCCCCCCCGCTCGGCCCGGCTAACTACCACCGCGCAGTGGCCCCGAACCGAAAACCCTACAAAACCAAAGACGGCTACATTGCGGCACTGGTGTACAACGACAAACACTGGTCGCTCTTTATGGAGGCGGTGAAACCCGCGTGGGAAAGCCCAGAGTTCGAAAAGCTGGAACAGCGCGCCAATCGTATTAACGAAGTTTACGGCCTGCTCGGCGAAACCTTTCTCGAACGAACCACAGACGAATGGCTGGAACTGTTGAACCGGCTCGGTATTCCTGCGGCGCCGCTGCGTACTCCCGATGAGCTATTTGAAAACGAACACCTCAACGCCATCGGATTTTTTGAAACCGTAGATTCAGACTACGGCCCGCTGCGCTTTCCCGGTATACCCACCTGGTTCTCGAAAAGCCCCGGCAAAGTGGCCGGGCCAACGCCGAAGCTAGGTGAAAACACCGATGCGATACTGGCAGAACTGGATATGGTCAAGGCCGGTGAAGAACCACATCTACCCGAAACAGGCAGTGATCTAATTTAAAGCGCCCCCTCTCCCTCTGGGGGAGGGTCGGGGTGAGGGCCAATCCCTCATCCAAACCTTCTCCACGAAGGGGAAGGCTTAACTTCAATTCCATTAAGGAGTGAAATCATGGATTTTTCGCTCACCGAAGATCAGCAAAATATACGCGACGCCGTACTCAAACACTGCTCGCAATTCTCCGACGAATACTGGCTGGAACAGGACCGCAAAGGCGAATTTCCGGTTGAGTTTCACAAGTCCATGGCCGAAGCCGGTTGGCTCGGTGTCGCCATGCCAGAATCGGTTGGCGGCGCTGGGCTTGGTATTACTGAAGCCGCCATTATGATGCAGGCGGTGGCCGAGGCCGGCGGCGGCATGACCGCCGCCTCGAGCATTCACGGACCGGTTTTCAGTTTGGAACCCATCGCCCATTTCGGCACTGAAGAACAACAGCAGCGCATGATCCCGCCGATCCTCAGTGGCGAGCAAAAAATGTGCTTTGCGGTGACCGAACCCAACGTCGGGTTGGATACCACCAAACTGAAAACCCGCGCCGTAAAGTGCGACGGCGGCTATAAAGTCACAGGCGAAAAAATCTGGATTACGAACGCCCATGTCGCCGACAAAATGATGTTGTTGGCACGCACTACGCCGCTGGACGAAGTGAAAAAGAAAACCCATGGTCTGTCGCTGTTTTTTACCGACATCGATCACAGCAAAATTGAAACCCAGCTGATACCCAAAATGGGTCGCCACGCCGTTGGCTCAAACATGGTCTTTATGAATGACTTTTTCATCCCGGAAGAAGACCGTATTGGCGCTGAAGGCGACGGCTTCAAAATAATTCTGAAAGGGCTAAATCCCGAACGCATTTTGCTCGGCGCCGAGGCCATTGGACTGGGTCGGGTAGCCATCCAGCGCGCCGCCAAGTATGCTCAGGAACGCGTTGTATTTGATCGGCCCATTGGTATGAATCAGGGCATTCAACACCCGTTAGCCAAATGCTGGGCGCAGGTAGAGGCCGCCAACCTGATGGTGATGAAGGGCGCCAACCTTTTTGATAAGGGGCTGGAATGTGGTGTGGAAGCCAACACTGGAAAATACTTAGCCGCCGAAGCTGGATTTGAGGCCTGCCACACCGCCATGCTTACTTTGGGTGGTATGGGCTATGCACAGGAGTATCATGTGGAGCGCTACCTACGCGAAGTACTGATACCCAGAACCGCGCCGGTAAGCCCGCATATGATTTTGAATTTTATTGCTGAAAAGGTTTTGGAATTACCGAAATCCTATTAAGACCTCCGCAGGCAGAGCCAGCTCCCACAACAGATCACAATCATCGGTGGGAGCGAGCGCTGCTCGCAAAAAAAATAGACAGGAACATACCATGTCCGACCCCGTACGCTTCGACGCCCGCCCCGACGGCATCGCCATCATTACGCTAAACCAGCCCGAAACCCGCAATTGTCTCAGCCGGGAAATCCGCCAGGGATTATTTGACGCCTGGGATCGCTTCGAGCGCGATGACACACTACGCATTGCCATTCTCACCGGCAGCGGCGACAAAGCTTTTTGCGCTGGTGGCGATCTAAAGGAAATGGTGGAAACCGGCATGAAAGTGCCACCGCGCGAGCTGTTTCCGCTGCCCTACGATACCGTCGAACTCAGTAAACCCACCATCGCCGCTGTTAACGGTGTTGCCTTCGCTGGCGGCTGGATGATTGCACAGGCTTGCGATTTGTGCGTTGCCAGCACCCGGGCCAAATTTGCCGTTACCGAAGTTAAAGTCGGCCGCAGCTCACCCTGGGCCGCACCGCTGATTCACATGATTCCGCAGCGCATCATGATGGAAATTTTGCTGACCGGAAAGCCCATCACCGCCGAACGTGCTTATGAAATTGGACTGGTAAACCGGCTCGCAGAACCAGACAAGGTACTGGATGCCGCCATCGCGCTGGCGCAAGAAGTACTTGAAGGCGCACCGCTATCGGTACGTGCCGCCCGCGAAACGGTCATGCTCTCTACCGAAATGGGCCGCTCAGCGGCACTGCAGGCGGCACGTCATGCTTCGGAACATTGTTATAACAGTTACGATGCTCAAGAAGGCCCACGCGCCTTTGCTGAAAAGCGCAAGCCCATATGGAGCGGTAAATAATTTGGTCAAAGTATGGTTAACTTACGCACTCCTTTATCAGAGTATGTCGGTTAACCATGCCAGCTTCATCGCGTCGCACCCAGCCCGTGAAAACAACCAAAGGCCGCCCGCGCCAGCAGGATATCGCTGCGATAGAGCGAAAGATCCTGGAGGAAGCAATGGCGGAATTTCGCGAACACGGCTTTGGTGGCGCCTCATTAAACCGGGTGGTGAGCGCGGCTGGCATATCAAAAACCACTCTCTACTCTCGCTATTCCTCTAAAGCAGAATTGTTCATCGCTATTGTCCAGCAACAGATCACCGACATGGCTCCCGATTCCGTACTGCCAAAAACTCCGGATCTGGAAACCGGCCTTAAGGCTTTCGCCAATCATATTCTGCAAAAAAGCCTCAGTGACGAAATGAAGGACATCAACCGACTCATGCTAAGCGAATCCGTTCGCTTCCCGGAACTTGCCGCCGCTGCTGCGGACCGCACTGCACGCGGCATCAAGCGCATTGCCGCCTACATTGAAACCTGTGCCGACACCGACGGGGTCGCCTGCGGCAATGCCACCCGCGTGGCTGAAGTTTTTATCCTGATGATTCGCGGCTGGTATATGAATGTGCTGCTCACCAATCAGAAGGTTAGCGCAATCGCCCGCAAGCGTTGGGTGGACGATGCGGTTCAGATTCTTCTGAACGCACGCCAGAACTGGTAGCGATCTCCCCATTCGCTAACAGGCACACCCGCCACAACGCCACACAACTTCAGCATCGTGAACATACGCAGATAGCTGCTCTGAGCAGCAATGCTTGACCATTAATAGTACTGGTTAGTACTATTAATTGAGACCACTATCGAGCACCCCAAATGCGCTTAATTGCCACCCCCCTCAAGGACGATATCGGCATGGAGATCCATGCTGACATCGACACTCTCCTTAGCCCCGAAGTCGGGGCCCAACTGCGCAAGCTCCTGATTGACCGTGGCGTGCTGGTGTTCCGCACCTTGAACCCGGGAAACGAACAGCAGCTGGCACTCGCCGGCAATATAGGCACGCTGCGTCAAGAGCAGGGCCGCAGTATTTACAAAATCACCCTCGACAAAAACCAGAACGCCAACGCCGATTACCTAAAGGGCTCATGGCTCTGGCACCTGGACGGAACACACGACAGGATTCCGCCCTTCGCCACAATGCTCAGTGGAAAAGTGCTGTCGGAAACTGGCGGCCAGACCGAGTTTGCCAACTCCTATGCCGCTTACGAAACCCTGTCCGACGAAATGAAAAGACGGATCGAAAACCTCAAAGTGGTGCATAGCGTTGAAACGTCGATGCGCCGCGCCGGTATAGCGGCTACCGACCACAACCTCTCCAGTTGGCGATCAAACCCGAACACCACGCACCGACTGGTGTGGGAACATACATCCGGCCGCAAATCACTGGTGATCGGCTGCCACGCGGACCATATTGTCGGAATGGATCGCAAAGAGAGCGATGCCTTGCTGAAAGAGCTGCTCGACTGGGCCACCCAACCACGTTTCGTATACCGTCACGAATGGACCGTAGGCGATCTACTCATCTGGGACAACACTGGCGTGCTGCACCGCGCAGAACCCTACCCGCTGGACAGCGGCCGCGTAATGCACCGCTGCACACTGCTCGGCGAGGAAGCATTCAGCCACTGAGCAATAGTCCAATCGATCTACAGGAGAAAATCATGTCACTGAAAGGAAAAGTTGCCGTAGTTACCGGCGGCGGACGCGGTATTGGACGCGCCATCTGCGAGCGCCTAGCCCGCGACGGAGCAGCCATCGCCGTGTGGGAGCTCAACGCAGACACAGCAATGGAAACGGTGAGCGCGCTGGAATCTGCGGGCCACAAAGCCATCGCCTGCACCGGTGACGCCGCCGATGCAACCGTTGTTAAACGCTGCGCCGAAGAAACCCGCGCGGCCCTCGGCGAAGTGGATATCTTAGTTAACAACGCCGGTATTTCGGCCTTTGAAAAATTCCTCAGCATTTCCGAAGAGTCCTGGGATCGCATGATGCGCATCAATCTCAAAGGACCATTTCTCTGTACGCAGCAGTTCCTTCCCGCGATGATTGAGCGGGGATGGGGGCGAATCATCAATATTTCCTCGTCCTCAGCCCAAACCGGAGCCAAAAGCATGTCCCACTATGTCGCCTCAAAAGGCGGTGTTGTCGGTCTGACCAAAGGCTTGGCCATTGAGTTGGCCGAAACAGGCGTCACGGTTAACAACGTACCGCCTGGCTTTGTCGTCACGCCCATGCTGGAGGAATCACCGATCGATATCGACGGCTATGCCCGAACCACACCGATGAAACGACCCGGGCGACCAGAAGATATCGCGAGCGCCGTAGCCTATTTGGCCAGCGAAGACGCGAACTACATTACAGGTCACACATTGAGTGTTAATGGCGGGCGTTATTTAAACTAACCAAGTTTCTCGTTTCGAGGTAGCGAACATGATAAGAACACCCCCAACAAAATGGGACATGGAAGCCGACGTAGTGTGCATCGGCTCCGGAGCGAGTGGACTGGGTGCCGCAATCACGGCCCATGATCACGGGGCGAGCGCACTGGTACTGGAAAAATCCGACAAAGTTGGCGGCGTAACCGCCTTCTCGATGGGCGAGGTCTGGATACCCGGCAACCACTACGAAAAAGCGTTAGGTATCGATGACTCCGTTGAAAAAGGCATTGAGTACATCACCAATCTGGCAATGGGATACAGCGAAGCGTGGGCTGTGCGCAATCAGGCCATCCACGCCCCGGTTGCACTGGAATATTTCGAGAAGACCATTGGTCTCAAAATGATTCTGGTTAGGCATCTTCCAGATTACTACTACCCCTCGATTCAAGGCAGCACCGCTGAGGGGCGCTGCCTTGAAGCTGCTCCCTTCCCCGCTGAAACACTCGGTGAGTGGCAACACAAAACCCGAGTTTCTCCCCATGTGCCTTACGCCATGACTCATGACGATATTTTCAGCAATGGCGGCATGGCCAATATGGTGAACTGGGATTACACCATTATGGGTGAGCGCATGGCGAAGGACGAACGCTGTGCCGGGCCCGGCCTCGCCGCGTACTTTGTGAAAGGCGCACTGGATCGCAACATTCCCCTGCACACCAATACATCGGCCGAAGAACTGGTGATGGACGGCAACTGCGTGGTCGGCGTGCGTGCGGTACACCGCGAACGGGAACTTTTTGTGAAAGCCAATCGTGGCGTAGTAATCGGCGTCAGCAGTTTTGAGCGCAAGAAAGAACTTAGCCGTCGAATCGGTGCCATGCTCGATCCTGTGTCGATGGTGATGGATTCGATTCAGGGTACACACCTGCGCATGGCCGGCGAGGCCGGCGCACAAATCGCCCGGGTTCCCGATGTGAGTATGCTGGGGTTTCATGTGCCGGGCGAAGAGCAGGAAGAAGGCGTACCGCTCTGGCGAGGCGCCCTGCCGTTTATGGGCATGCCCCACTCACTGGTGGTGAACTCGCGGGGCCAGCGCTTTGCTAATGAGGCCTTCTATCGCTCGGTCTATTTTGGCCTGGAAGAAATCGATGCGATGACGCAAACCTATAAAAACTATCCCTGCTGGGTCGTGATGGATCATCAATCACGTCAGAAATATCCGTTTGGTTCTGTGATGCCCGGAGAGCGGATGCCCGCTGAACTGGGTGTCACCGCAGATACCCTAGAAGAGCTGGCCGAGAAAACCGGCATTGACGCTGCAGGCCTCCTTAATACCGTCACTACCTACAACGGCTACTGCGAAGCTGGTGAAGACCCGGATTTCAAACGTGGCACCTTCCCCTGGGGCGCGATGATGGCCGGTGATCCGAACCACAAACCCAACCCCAATATGGGGCCGATTAATCAGGGACCGTACTATGCCGTACGCCTGCACCGTATGGCCGGCGGCGGTATTACCGGCAGTGGCATACTGGCAGATCAGCACTGCCGAGCGATGGGCTGGGACAATCAGCCAATTAACGGACTGTACGTAACCGGCAACTCCCAGGTACGCATAGATAACGGCGCACTGATGCAGAGCGGTATCACCAACGCCCGGGGTATAACCCACGGCTATCTTGCCGGCCGACACGCCGCCGGCAAGCCGAGTGATCTGTTGCCAAAAGCCCTCGCCAGCGGAGACTTTGAATGATTCAGGCTGAACACAGTATTGCCATCAACGCGCCGATTACGTCGGTCTGGCACTACGTCAAAGACATTGAAAAGTGGGCCAATCTATTCCCTGGTTGCAAAGAGTGCCAGATCATCAACGACAATGAATCCAAATGGCTGATCAAGGTCGGCGCCGGCGGCATGGTCAAAACGGTCAATGTTCTGGTCGACGTAACAGCGTGGGCAGGGCCCGAGCAGGTCAGTTTTGCCTTCAAGCTTGAAAATGAACCCGTTTCCGGAACCGGGCTATACCGCGCCGAAACTACGGCCCCCGGCATTACCCACATTACCATGGGCGTTGAAGTAGCCGGTCGCGGCTCAATGGCACCGATGTGGGAAGCCGTCAGTAAACCCCTACTGCCGCAGCTGGCCAAGGTGTTCGCCTCTAGCCTGAAAGCGGAGATTGAATCGGCAACCCAGCCGGAAACAAGCCCCAGCATTTGGCAAAAATTCACCACCTATTTTGGCAACCTGTGGCTGGCGCTGCGAGGGACCACTGTGATTGAGCAGGACAATGCCGTGATTGAAAACCACAAATCTTTGGTACTAACATTTATTCAGGCGATGGGCGCTGGCGATCGAGAAACTGCCGCAGGCTGCCTGAACAGCGATGCCATCACCGTGGCCAAAGGTTACGGCAACTTCTCCGGCGTACGGGAATACGACACCATTGTGGGTACCATAGAAGCCTTCACCCAACTCTTCCCAGCGGGCCTGCAGCCCGACATTCTAACCGTTACCGGGGAGGGAGAACGCGTCATCGTCGAATTCGAGGGCAACGGAAAAACCTTTACCGGCGTCGAGTATCACAACCAATATTGCATGGTGTTCACGCTGAAGAACGGGAAAATTCAGCAAGTAAACGAATACTTCTGCAATAAACTCGCCGACGACGTACTGTGGCCACTGATTGCCGATAGCCAATCCGGCACTTAAGCATAATTCGGCTGGGCCACGTACACAGCGCCCAGCACTTACCTCCACCAGCCAGGTTGCCTCCATATCATGCAAAAATGCGCTTTTGGTTGTTCTACGGCCCTGTTATTTTATTGTACAGTGCTGTTTAATAGTGAGGTCGCGCTGGCGGAAGGTCAGCCCCTGAAAACCAACAAGGCCCAAGCCATGCCCAGTGACAAAACAGCCCACCTGCAGCCGATTCCACCAGAACAATGGGACGAAGAGATTATGGATGCACTGGGCGCTTTTCCCTCTAGCCGAGACTTTGTTCTGGGCAAATGGAAAGAAGGTAGCGACGACCTGCGCGGCCGTAATACCCTGGGCTTTCTGGCCCATTATCCAGAGCTGGCCAAGGCCTACCTTACGCTGAACCGGCATGTTTCTGCTGGCACCTCCCTGAGCTTTCGCGACAAAGAAATCCTGATTCTGCGCACCGCGCGCCTGCGCCGCGCGGATAACGAGTTTGCCCAGCACATTATTCTTGGGCGCCGGGCCGGGTTGAGTGACACCCAATTGCTGCGGTTGATCGATGGCGCCAGCGCCGAGACCTGGGACTCGCAGGACGCCCTGCTAATTCGCGCTGCTGACGAGCTGTTTCTTCAGGCAAAAATCAGCACTGACACTTTGGACAGACTTAGTGCCCATTTTAACGACCGACAGATCATGGATATGGTTTTCCTGGCCGGCACCTATGCCATGCTCAGCAGCGCAATCAACACCTTTGCAATCCCTCTCGATTCCGGAATGGAAAGCTACGACCCCTTGATCCCGGTTTTTCTAAACAAACTGGAAAGCGAAAACTGATGCCAGACAATGCAGACAAGGCCAGTGAACTGGCAGGCACCGTAAAAAAAAGCAAGGCCCCGGCCATTTCTCGCGCCGCCGCCATTATGCGCCTGTTAGGAAAAAGTGAAACGCCACTGGGCTTGCAGGCCATTGCCCGCACGCTGAATCTCGTACCCAGCACATGCCTGTATGTGCTGCGCGCACTCGTCGATGAAGAGTTTGTCGCCTTTGATCCCGATACCAAACGTTACTCGCTCGAGGCCGGCGTACTGACGCTGGCCCGCCACTGGTTACGCCGCAATCAGTTTACCGACTTGGCACAGCCTGCCCTGAATCGTCTGAGCCAACAGTTTGATGTCACCGTTTTGGGCGTCCACATTGTCGGTCTGGAACATATCGTCGTGGTGGCAAATGCCCAATCCGGCAACACTTTTCAAATTAGCGCCCAGATTGGCAGTCGCTTTCCAGCACTGATCAGTGCCACTGGCCGCTGTATAGCGGCGTTTGGGGATATTCCCGATGATGAGCTCGAAGCGCGTTTTCGCGCCCTGCGGTGGGACGACCCACCCTCGTTCAAACAATGGCTGGCACAAATTGATACCACGCGTCAGCAGGGCTTTGCAGTGGATGAAGGTAACTATATCTCGGGGGTCACCGTGCTGGCCGCGCCGGTGTGGAAATCCCGGGACAAGCTCAGTCACGCTCTAGTCGCCATTGGTCTTGGCAGCGCACTGCAGCGATCCGGTCTACCGGAATTACAGCAGACCCTGCTGGCATCTGCGCGCCAGCTATCAGAACAACTATGCGGCGAAATGCATTCCTGAGAAATTAACGAGCGCTCCCAAAGCAAGAGGATAATAACAGATGAACCCCACCCACTCCGCGAAAGCTGAATGGCAAAACTTTTGGTTCGTGCCGGTATCTGCCGGCCTGGGTTATGCCACCGCCGTCATGTATGTCTATTCCATGGGTCCCTTTATCGAACCGATTACCCAGGAATTTGGTTGGTCACGAGCGCAGGTTTCCTCTGGTATTACCATCGCAGCATTTCTCAGCGCAATATTCTGCATCCCTATAGGCATTCTGGTAGATCGCATTGGCCCGCGCCGCGTAGGTTTATTCGGTGTGACCGCCATGTGTGGTGCAGTTGCACTGCTCAGTACGGCAACCGGCGACCAGGCAAACTGGACAATCCTCTGGGTGATACTGGCCTTCGCCACGCTTTGGGTGCAGGCCACCGTATGGACCAGCGCCGTTAACAGCCGCTTTGTTGCCTCGCGCGGGCTCGCGCTTGCCATTACCCTGTCCGGCGCGTCGCTTGCGGCTACTATCTTTCCCTTTATTGCCACCGTGCTGATCGCCAAGTTCGGCTGGCGCGGCGCCTATCTGGGCCTGAGCATGGGCTGGCTGGCACTGATACTGCCCTTTATGTTCTTCTGTTTTAAAGGGGCACAAGATGAAGTGCTCGCCAACGCAAACGACGACAGAAAAGAAACCGTACTCACTGGCTTAACATTGCAGGAGGGCTTGCGTTCCGGCGCACTATATAAACTTGTCATGGCGGGTGGCTTCTTCGCGTTTACTGCCATCGGCACTGTTGTCCACTTCGTTCCTATTTTAACAGACAGCGGGGCCGAACCGCTGAAGGCGGCGAGTGTTGCTTCGTTAATTGGCATTTTTTCACTGGTGGGACGACTCGGCACCGGGTTTCTTCTCGACCGGTTTCCCGGCCATCTGGTGGGCGCTATCGCTTTTATCATTCCGATTATTGCCTGCGCTCTGTTACTTACCGACGGCGCCAGCACGCTCAACCAGACGCTGGCGGCAATCATTTTCGGACTGACACTTGGATCGGAAGTCGATGTGATTGCCTATCTCGCCGCCAAGTATTTCGGCTTGAAAAACTTTGGTGCGCTGTATGGTGCCATGGTAATGGCGCTGTCCATGGGCACCGCATTCGGTCCACTGGGGGCTGGTGCACTGTACGATCACTACCAGAGCTACGATCAATTTCTGATGCTCACTGCCGTGTTAATGGGCCTAAGCGCGATTGCGCTATTTTCACTGGCTTCCACACCCACCGCAGATGCCCGACTGGCAAAAATGGCCGAAGCTGAGGCCGGATAACGGCCGCGATTCGCGTAACGATACATAGCCGACAGGCGCAAGGACATTTCTGAATGAAGCCAGTAACCATTATCACCGGTGGCGCAGGCGGCATGGGCCTCGCTACAGCGAAGATTCTCGGCGCTGATCACACTGTGCTGTTGGCCGATGTAGATCAACAGCGGCTCGACAATGCCCTGGCCGAATTGCATGCATTGAATATCTCGGCCGATAGCGCCGTGTGCGACATAACCGATCGCGCCTCCATCGACGGACTATTCAAACAGGCGGCAAAGCTCGGTCGACTTGCCAGCGTTATTCATACTGCGGGGCTGAGCCCGCAAATGGCAGACGCCGAAACCATTATGCGGGTCAATGCGTTAGGCACCATCTATCTCGCGGACGCTGTACTCAACATAGCCAGTGAAGGAGTTGCGCTGGTCAACGTCGCATCAATGGCAGGTCACATGATGCCCACGGCCTTGATGCCTACACGAGCCTACCGACACGCATTGAGCAACCCCGAAAAATTTTTGCACAAAGCACTCTTTCCAACCCGGCTTATGCCCAAGGACTTTTACAAAAAGGGGCTTGCTTACGGCATCAGCAAAAATTTTGTGATGTGGTATACCCGCAAACGAGCCGCCGACTTCGGCGTCAAAGGCGCACGAATTGTCTCGGTTTCACCAGGCAGTTTTGATACAGCCATGGGGCGACTGGAAGAACAAAGTGGCTCAGCAGAAATGCTGAAAACCGCCGCACTAAAGCGCTTTGGTAAACCAGAAGAGATCGCCAATGTGCTCGCATTTTGCGCGAGCGACAAGGCGGGTTATCTGACAGGTGTCGATATTCTGTGTGATGGCGGGGTCGTAGCCGGGAGGTCCTAGCTACTCAGCCGCCACCGAAGGGGTAGGAAAGACTTATTCCGCCGCTGGCACAAAGCCCAGCATGCCTTTGATCTCCAGATACTCGTGAAAACCAAATTCGCCCCACTCACGACCATTGCCACTTTTCTTGTAACCACCAAAGGGGCAGTTAAAGTCAAAGCCGTCGTTAATGGAGACCCAACCGGTTCGCATACGGCGCGCAACGTTCTGGCAGGTTTTCAAATCAGCGCCGTACACACCACCGGCCAGACCATATTCGCTGTCGTTGGCGATGCGAATGGCATCGTCAAGATCGTCGTAACCGATAATCACCTGCACCGGACCGAAGATTTCTTCGCGCGAAATAGTCATCTCGTTAGTCGCATTGGCAAACAGGGTTGGTTTGACATACCAGCCTTTGTCCAGACCTTCAGGACGGCCTGTGCCGCCAGCGACCAGCGTGGCACCTTCTTCAATACCTTTTTCGATATACTGTTGGATCGAATTGAACTGAGCCTTTGAAACCACTGGCCCCATTGAAAACTCGCCGTTTGGGTCACCCACAGTAACACCCGCTATGGCAGCCTTTCCGGCTTCGATTGCCTCGGCCATACGTGCCTTTGGCACCAGCAAACGTGTTGTCGCACTGCACGTTTGCCCGGAGTTCATCATCATGCCGGCAACACCCTTGCCCACATTCTCCGCAAACTGCTCGTCATCGAGCACAATCAATGCACTTTTGCCGCCCAGTTCCTGGGTTACACGTTTAACGGTATCGGCGGCGTTACGCGCCACTTCGATACCTGCACCTTCCGAGCCGGTAATGGAAACCATATCCACATCGGGGTGACGCGACAGCTCAGTGCCAATCACCGACCCTTTACCCTGAACCAGATTAAAGACGCCCGCTGGAACGCCTGCGGCATCCATGATTTCAGTAAATATCTGGGCGGAAAAATGGGCTTCCTGCGAAGGCTTCAGTACCACTGTGCAGCCCGCTGCGATTGCCGGGAATACCTTCACCGCTATCTGATTAACGGGCCAGTTCCAAGGCGTAATCATAGCGCAGACACCCACTGGTTCATAACGCACCATGGTTTGACCTTTGAGCTCTTCGAAATCGAAATTTTTCAGCACGTCAATAGCGGTACCCAAGTGACCTGCGCCGAGTGCGCAATGAAAGCCCTGCGCCAGAGCTTGGGGCGCACCCATTTCTTCGGTGATCGCTGCGCCAAGGTCGCTCTGACGTTTTTCGTATTCGGCCTGAATGCGCTCCAACAATGCCAGACGCTCTTCTTTAGTCGTTTGCGACCAGCTCGCAAACGCTTTCTTGGCAGCCGCCACGGCGCGATCCACATCAGCTTTGGTTCCCAGCGCGATCTTGCCAGATACGGCCTCAGTAGCCGGATTAATGGTTTCGGTTGTGGTCATTTCAATGGGATCTACCCATTGACCATCAATGTAGAACTGCAGATATTCACGCATGACTCTAATCCTTTGGGCAGGTTATTTTTTCAGTAAGCTACGTCAGCTGCATCGGCTCCGTAGCCTGGTTTGAAATCGGTATACCAGGATTTAAACTCTTCATAGTTCGGTGCTTCCATGGCATTTGCCACCGGATCAATAGGCACATGAATTACGGTGCATTTTCCGCTGGCCACGGCCGCTTCAACCGCCGGTGCAATATCGCTTTCACTGTCCACAAACACGCCTTCGGCGCCAAAGCCTTTGGCGATAGTGTCAAAACGAACTGTTTTACCCCAGTGGGCTTCTGTTTCAGGTGAATCCGGCGCTACTTGCTTGCGCCAGCACCCCACCTCTAGGCCCCAGGCGTTATCAACGCCCACGACGACTACTACTGGAAGATTTTTCCGCACCGCGGTTTCCAACTCGGCAATGTGAAACATAAAAGAGGAATCACCGGTTACCAGTACCACTGGACGCTCGCCGTTAGACGCAATGGCGGCGCCAATCGCATAGGGCAATCCGGTACCCAGATGCCCTGTATTCTGATTCCATACCAAATCGCTCGGCGCGTACTGAGTATAAGTCCAGCCGAAGATAGTCACAGAACCCCCGTCAGCCGCATAGATCGTGTTCGCGGGCAAGGTGCGGGTGGCTTCAAAGATAAATTTCGCCGGGTGGATCATGTCGCGATTGCTAGGCACTTCGGCGCGCAGCTTCGCTTTAAAATCTTTTTGCAACTGAACCCAGCTGTTGAATTCCGCTGACGGTTCGCGTGGCGTCGACTTGATCGCGTTAATCAGCTGCGGCACCACATCTCGCAGGTCGCCTACTAACGGCACATCAATCGGCCGGTTAACGCCAAAGGCCATCGTGTCACGCTCGATGTAGATCCACTTGCGATTAGCGTCGTTCTTTTCCCAGTGGCGACCTATGCCCATATGGGAAGGCTCACCCAGCTCGGTGCCGATCGCGATACACAGATCCGATGCTTCTGCCGCTGCCACCCCCGCTGGCGAAAAGCCGTAGGCAAAAGTGCGGTCTTCCATGCCTTTGATGGTCATGGCGCAGCCTGACGTCTGCAGGATGGGGCAGGCCATCAGTTTGGCCAGATTACCCACCACCTCGTGCGAACGGGAGGTGAACATCCCCTGACCTACCAGTAATACCGGATTTTTAGCCTGACGAATCAGCTCAGCGGCCTTTTCAATCGACGGACCGCCGGCGGGCTGATAGGTCAAACGGTATTGCTCAGGCGCTAGCGCTGGCAACCAGTCTCGCTCTTCATGAATAACACTGAGCGGCAGTTCCACATACGCAGGACCGGGCTTACCGGTCGTGACTTGACGAATCGCCTCACGCACCACTTCGTCAACCTGATCAGCATCTTCTACAATGCCACAATATTTCATCATGGGTTTGAAGTGGCTGACCTGATCCATAAATTGGATTCGACCTTTGCGCACCCGCTGATAGGCAATACTGGAACGTTGCCCGCCGAAGAAGATGGTGGGCGAATTTTCCTTGGCCGCCACAATCATCGCTGCGGCAAGATTGGAAATGCCGGGCCCTTGGGTGCCAAAACAGACACCGGGTTTGCCGGTCATCCGAGACCAGGCATCTGCCATAAACCCTCCGGCCTGCTCATGGTGGGGAGCGACGACATTCCAGCCACGCCCCTCACAAGTCATCGCCATATGGATAAACCCCGGATCGGGGATACCAAAAAGAGTATTGATACCTTCAACTTCGAGCAGGTCGACTATGCGTTCATAAACGGGGGTAGGCATTTGGGGTCTCCAAAGTATTCGATAATTCAACCAAACTGCGAACTATCTTTTATAAGGGGAATGTTCTACTCGGCCACTTCTGCCTCAGGGAAAAGATCGAGATGTGGGCACAATTCAAACCACCCTCACCCCAGCCCTCTCCCTGAGAGCGAGGGGGCAATTATTCATCCAGCCACGACTATTCCTGCAATTAGTCGCCCAGCAATTTCGGCGCACCCGCCCCATTCATGTAGCGGGTTAAATGCCGATGGAAATTGGTAATTTTCTGTTCCTGATGCGGGTTTGGCAGCGTGCCGCGGAAACCGCGAGACTTCATCCCCTTCTGCACCCATTCCATGTTAGCGAAATCTTGCGCCAGCACCTTGCCCCATTTTTCCGGCGTCGGCTCGGCGTAAACCCACTCGGTTTTGGGCTCTTCACCTTCAGGGAAACGTTCCAGTGCATAGGATTCAAAAATGCAGTAATTCGGATCGTCCTTGTAAGGCCGAGTGCGGTAACACAGCGCAAAAGTAATACCTTGCAAAATGGTCTGGTTCGGGAACAAGCTCCAGGCCAGGCCGGCTTCTGATTGCTGTTCAGGGGTGATCTCTGGCCAGATGACTCCGCGTTTTGCGTCGTCGGCTTTCGCCGACTTCATCCAATGACTCATTACGTCTTGCACTGGCGTGCCTTCAGGCAACTCGTCTTTCAGACGACTGGCGGCATTGATCAGAGTTTCGGTAGAAGCGGCAAAGTTAACCGTTTCGTAGTTTTCTTTCGCCAATTCGTAGGTAGAGATGCGGGGATCGCCCAGACCGGCCCGGGCAACGCCGCTGCTCTGTGCGGTCTTCTTGCTGGCATCACGTTCATCAAAGCCACTGACGCCGTGCAAGCCGTACGGTTTACTGTAGGCATAGAACTGGCCGTATTTCAGCAACTGGGAGTGCGTTCCAGACACATGGTATGGCTCCATAAAGGCTTCGATCGCGGTTTTCCAGTTACAGGGGTAAATCGCCCACTGCCGCCATTTATAACGCATTTTCTCAAACTGGTATGGACTTAAAATACGGTCCACTTCGCCGAGAAAATCCAGTAGCGGCTCGCAATCCGGATCCATATTGATATAGATCCAGCCACCCCAAGTATCGACTTTTACAGGCGACAGACAGGTGCGCTCCTTTTTCTCTAATGCGCCTTTCCAATCGTCTTTATCGAGGATAAATGTGTTGTTGCCTTCAAGATCGTAAGTCCAACCATGAAAGCCGCAGACAAAATTTTTCTTTTTTCCTGTTACGCAGTTCACGTCGTCTGGCGTATTCACCAGCTGTCGACCACGGTGGGGACACACGTTGTGAAAAGCTCGCAGTTCATTGTCATCGACACGGATGATGACAACAGAATCGTCGGCAATATTGTAGGTGATGAAATCACCCACCTCGGGAATATCTTCTTCCCGCGCAGCCATGTTCCAGACCTTGGGCCACAGCAGTTCTTTTTCTTGCTCAGCGTATTTTCTAGAAACAAAGGCCTCCACCGGATAGGTCAGTGGCTCGCCCAGATCTTCGTCCGTCAGTTCTCTATACTTATCCATGACATCCTCCGATTTGCATTGCCCGATATTGACGGCACTATTGGTCATCAGTGTCGAGCATAAGCCCGTCAAGATTACCGGCTTGTCGCCAGTCTGCAAGTAACTTTTGAAACGCTGCCCAGCCCGGCCCATATCCCTCGCCGAGATAGAAGCGATAAATAGGTTCACCCTTGCTGTTTACTTTGGCTTCCCCCTCATTATTGAAATAACTGGGGGTGCACTCCTTCACAAAGTCAGTATTGTCGATGGCCGTTTCGCGCAGGTGTTTTACGTAAGCCGCCTCAGCTTCCTCACTGGGTTCCATCGCCAGGATGCCGCGCTCAAGCCCGGTTTTGATCATATAAGTGATGTGCTCACCCTGCTTACTGTACTGCTCGGTCGTGGTGGCGTTAAGGCCGCCTTGGTAGTAACCGATAAAGAACATATTGGGGAACTTACTGGTGGTCATACCGTGCAGCGTTTTGTAGCCATCCGCCCAATGATCGTAGATGGAGGTTCCGTCGCGACCTTCGAATACGTCGATACCCCAGCGCCGGTCCAGGTCACTGGTCACCTCGAAGCCGCTGGCAAAAATCATGCAATCGATGCCGTATTCCTGACCGTTGGCAATAAAACCGTGTTCAGTCATGGCTTCGACGCCCTGTGTTTCGGCAACATCAATGAGCTCCACATTGGGCTGATTGAAGGTGGCGTAATATTCGTTGTTTGACAGCGGGCGCTTACACAGGAATCGGTACCAGGGCTTGAGCGCCTCGGCGGTATCCTTGTCGTCGATCAGCTTTTCCACCCGACGACGCATACGCTCCATCACCCGGTGCTCCATTTGGCTGCGACGCTCCATAAACTGCTCAACGGAAAGTTGGGGCCAGCCTTCTGCCTCCATTTCTGCAGACATATTGCGGGCAATCTCAGTCCAGAAATCGCAAATCAGGTCTGTATCGCCAGGCAGGATGGTGGATTCCATGGCCGCGCGATGAAAATTGGCCTGTCGCTCGGCCTGCCAGCCCGGTTTCAAGGCTTTGACCCACTGTGCATCTGTCGGTGGGTTGGGACGTGCATCTACAGTGGAGGGAGTACGCTGCAGAACATAGAGCTTTTTCGCATACTTCCCCAAATAAGGAATAGCCTGAATAGCCGTGGCGCCAGTGCCGATAATGGCCACCCTTTTGTCGGCCAGCTTATCCAGCACCGGGTTGTCGTAATCACCGCCGGTATAGTCGTAATCCCAACGGGCCGTGTGGAACATTTTGCCTTTAAACTTATCGATGCCCGCCATGCCCGGCAATTTCGGAATATTAAGCAGGCCGTTGGCCATAATCACAAAGCGGGCGCGGATTTCATCGCCTCGGTCCGTGGCAATACGCCAGCGCTTGATGGACTCGTCCCAACGCATGCCTTCCACCATCGTGTGAAATAGGGCGTTGTCGTAGAGTTCAAAGCGTTTTGCAATCTGCTGCATGTAACCATAGATTTCTTTGCCGTCTGAAAACTTCTGTGACGGCATAAAACCCATTTCTTCCAACAGTGGCAGGTAACAGTAAGCATCGTTATCGCACTGCACACCCGGGTAACGGTTCCAGTACCAGACACCGCCAAAATCACCCGCGTGATCAATATTGCGAAAACTGGTGATGCCGGCTTTGCGCAGATGCACCGAGGTGGTCAGCCCCGACCAGCCCGCGCCCAATACCGCCACATCAAGATCCTCAACAATGGCGTCACGAGGCGCCACCGGAGTGTGCGGATCCCCTTCGTAGGTGTCGGCAAAATTATCTACGGGCCGCACATACTGACTCTGGCCTTCCTTTCGAAGGCGCTTCTCACGCTCCAGCCGATATTTCTCGTTGACCGCCGCAACGTCAATTTCGTCAATCGGTGGAACATCAGTCGGATTACATTTCATGGCAGACCTTTTTGCTTACATGGACGCATTGAGGCAATACGTCCTGACAAATTCAGAGTAACCGGGATGCTATTACAAAATCAACAGTGTTGTCTACTTGCCAGGCTGACAAACCCCCTATGCCGAATTACAAAGCTTTCATCAATAAGGATTGCCAGCCGAGGGCTGTTGCGGTAATAATTATGAACCATAGAGTTTCACTTTTAATAAAGCGACTCTTTTAAAGACAGTTGGGGCCTTGTCACGGGCACCAATGCACTAACCGCTGGCTATAACGACAAGGTTTTCATTTTATGAGCGCACAGACCGACGGCCCCGTATACTGGGACCCTTACCGCCCAGACCTGGGCAAAGACCCCTACCCCACATTCAAGCGCATGCGCAACGAAGCTCCCCTCTACTTCAACGAGGAGTACAACTTCTATGCGCTGAGCAAATTTGCAGATATCGACAAGCACTTTGGCAACACCGAGATTTTCAGTTCAGCGCGCAGCGACATCATGGAATTCATCCGTGAAGACATCGACGTACCGCCGGGCATGTTTATCTGGCACGATCCGCCGATGCATACCGCTTATCGCAGCATCGTGACCCGGGTTTTCACTCCCAAGCGCATGAATGCCCTTGAGCAACAGATTCGCGATTTTTGCGCCAAGTGCCTCGATCCATTGGTCGGCAAGGACAAAATCGACTTTATCTCCGATCTGGGTGACCACCTGCCTGGCGGTGTTATCGGCATGCTGCTGGGCATTCCCGAGCAGGATCAGCAGGCCGTGCGTGAGCGTATTGAGTCATCTCTGCGTACTGAAGAAGGCAAGCCAATGACAGCCGAGCAGGCCTCCTATACCGGTGAAGGTTTTGAGGACTATATCGACTGGCGCATGCAGAATCCCTCAGACGACCTGATGACCGAGCTGCTCAATGCTGAATTCACCGACCCGGAAGGCGTCAAGCGCAAACTCACCCGCGATGAAGTACTGATCTTTGTTAACGTGATAGCCGGCGCCGGCAACGAAACCACCGCCAAGCTGATTGGCTGGATGGGCAAGCTGCTAGGAGAAAACCCAGAGCAACGCCGCCAAATTGCCGCAGACCCCAAGCTGATCAACCCGGCCATTGAGGAAATCCTGCGCATGGAACCGCCCGGCCCCTCCGTTGCCCGCCACGTTACTCAAGATGTCGAAATTCATGGACAGGTCGTGCCTGCGGGCAGCGTCATGCTGTTTCTGCTGGCCTCGGCCAACCGCGATGAAGATCGTTACACCAATGGCGAGCAATTTGATATTCACCGCAAAGATCCGCCGCACATTACTTTTGGTCGTGGCGTACATGCCTGCCTAGGTGCTGCGTTAGCGCGCGTGGAAGGTCGTGTTGCGTTGGAGGAAATCCTGAAACGCTTCCCGGACTGGACCGTAGATTTGGAGAACGCCAAGCTGTCTTCCTCATCTTCAACCCGCGGCTGGGACAACATGCCGGTCATCATAGGCTAAGGCGAATGGTTTGGGGCGAGCGTCCGGTGCGCTCCCCCAAATCGCGCAACCATAGAGAACAGTCATGGCACAAATTACCTTTATCGAATTTGACGGCACCGAACACGTGCTGGACATCGACAATGGCACCTCCATTATGCAAGCCGCCATCGATCACAACGTGCGCGGCATTATGGCGGACTGCGGCGGGGCCTGCTCCTGCGCTACCTGCCATGTGTACATAGACCCGCAGTTTGCAGACAAACTGAGCGACAAAAGTGAGATGGAAGACATTCTGCTGGAAGAAGTCTGCGAGCCCGCCGAAACCAGCCGGCTGTCTTGCCAGATTAGCGTATCGGATGAGCTCGACGGCATGGTAGTTCGCATGCCTGAACGACAGATCTAACGCGCCGGCAGACTGTGCACTGCAGACGGGGCCACGCCCCGTTACGTCCCTTTAACGAGCCACGGCATTTTACGGTACACTGGCTGCCCCGTTAGCCGATTCGACCAACACCACCGATGCCCAACAAAATATATCGCCCACATTTTTCGACCACATCGGACGCGCGTGTAGTGCGCACCCGCGAGGCATTGCGCAAGGCCATGCTGGATTTGCTGTCCACCAAGCCATTTGAACAGATTACCATCCGCGAACTGGCCGCAGATGCAGGCATTGGCTATACCACTTTCTTTCGGCATCATCCAACCAAGGAATCCCTGCTGGAAGAAATTGCTACAGAGGAAATCCGGCAGTTGATCGACTACACCTTGGTAACATTCAATGCCAGCGATACCGACACTGCGTCGCTTGCACTGTGCCAATACGTCGATCAGCACCGGACACTGTGGAGCACGCTGCTGACCGGTGGAGCCGCCAGCGCACTGCGCGATGAGTTTGTGCGCGTAGCGCAGGAGGTGGCCGCCCACACCCCCGAACAGAGCGACTGGCTACCCGCAGAATTTGGCGTCATTCTTGTGGCCAGTAGCACTATTGAGCTCCTCGCCTGGTGGCTGCGACAGGACGATCCCATGCCGCTCGAAAAAATCGCTGAAATCTATCGCCGCGCTGTTTTGGGGCCGGTATTCACTCTGCAGGAAAACGCCGCCGAAGCCTAACTGCACGGCGCGATCCTCCTCATATAACCGATGGGGTTAGCGCTATAGCGATGCAAATAGCGCACTATCAGCACAGCACTTGTGCCCACCGACCCAATTTTTCGGATCTCCATGCCATACGATACACGGCGCAGCCCCCGTACCTCCTGATACCTGACTGCGGTCACGCTCTGAATAAAAGCGCGCGCATTACGGGCCCACGTTAAGAACCACACTATTTCATTTGAAATCATCTCCACGTATAATGCTCAACAGTGGTGTCTATTAAATATAGCTTGGGCAGTGCCATCAAGTCATTACCCAATAAGGGAAGATAGGTGCCAATTCACGGACTGAAAGGTGAGTTATGAAAGGCAAAAGACAAATTTTAATGAGCAGCCTGTCGTTAACGGTTGGCGCTGCGGCGGTGACACCTCAGGTTTCGGCGCAGGATACGGTGCGAAGCGCTCTGCTGGAAGAGGTTGTGGTCACGGCCCAGCGCAAAGAAGAAAGCGCCCAGGACGTCGCCATCTCGATCACGGTATTCGATCAAGAACAGATCGCCAATGCCAACATGACCAACTCCAACGATATTGCGACCTATACGCCATCGCTTACTACCAATACCCGCTTCGGGCCGGAAAACGCGACCTTTTCTATTCGCGGCTTTACCCGCTCACTGCGAACGACGGCCTCGGTTGGCGTTTACTTCGCCGAGGTAATTGCACCACGCGGCCAGACGTCGCAAACATCTGGTGACGGCGCCGGGCCGGGCTCATTGTTTGATCTGGCAAACGTTCAGGTACTGAAAGGCCCCCAGGGTACCTTGTTTGGCCGCAATACCACTGGCGGATCAATCCTGCTCGTACCCAACAAACCAAGCGACGAATTCGAAGCCTACGTTGAATTCTCAGAAAGCAACTACAGTTCTTCACGCCAGCAGGCGGTGGCCAATTTTTCCCTGACCGACACCTTCCACATGCGTTTCGGGGTAGACCACAACGAGCGCGACGGTCACCTGAACAACATTACCAACATTGGCGCAGATAAACTGGGCAATGTCGACTACACGGCTTTTCGCCTGAGCGCGGTGTGGGACATCAATGAGTCGATGGAAAACTACACCATCCTCACCGATGTGGATTCCGACACTGCCGGTTACACCTCTCGTTTATTTGCCTGCAATAACGAGAGCAACAACGATCCTACCCAGCAGATCATTGGGGTCTTCACCAATCAGGGTTGTAATGACCAGCTGGAAATGCAGCGCGAAACCGGTCAGGACGGGTACTACGATATCGTCAGCACGGTGAAAACACCGATCACGACAATCAAGGAAAAGCGTCTAATCAACACCTTCACTTGGGATATCAACGAAAGCATTACGCTGAAAAACATTCTGGCCTATGCCCATCTGGAAACCGAAAACGGTTCTGATATTTTCGGCACCCGATTTCCCGACGTAGTGGGTAACGTATTGCCACTGCCCGTTGCTGTTCCCGGTGCCTTCGACCCCAACCGAGAGTTCTCAGTGGGTCTGTCCATCGTCAATCCAAACTACCCGGTTACCAGCCAGGAAACCTACGTAGCAGAAGTTCAGCTCCAGGGCCTGACCTCAGACAGCCGCTTGGAATGGCAGGCAGGCGTCTACTACGAAAACAGTGTGCCCGATGGTCCGTCAGGCAATACATCAGCCGGTACTATTTCCTGCGACAACTCCACACTGGAAGGCGATCCCTCCGAGTACAACTGCTTCGATGTAACCGGCGGTGTGCTTGGCAGTGTAATCGTGAACGAATTTGAAACTGAATACGTTAACAAAGCGGCATATGCTCAGGCTTCTTACGATTTTCTGGAATCTCTGACCGGCACCCTCGGCGTTCGCTATACGTGGGACGACACCTACGGCTACGGCAAGAAAACCCGCTACCCCTATGTGGGTGAACAACAGCAGCAGCCCGTTATTCAGGTCACCGAGCCTGAGCAATCCAGCGAAGCACCAACCGGCCTGTTGGAAGTACAGTACCGTCCGTGGCAAGAAACCATGCTGTACGCAAAATACATTCGCGGTTACCGTCAGGGCAGCGTGAACGCGGCGGTTGATCCCGGCATTGATACCTTTGAAGCCGAAAAAGTCGACACCTACGAGATTGGCGCCAAAACAGCCTTTGGCGGCCCGATTCCCGGTCGCTTCAACGTCGCTATCTTTGATAACGACTTTGAAAACATGCAGCTGCAAACCGGCTATATCAACGAAACGTCAGCCCAGACCGTAGCGATTTTCAACGCCGGCAAATCCACTATCAAAGGCTTTGAAGCAGAAGCTTTCCTGCAGCTTTACGACGGACTTACGCTGGCCCTATCCTATTCCAAGCTCGACACGGAACTTGAAGAACAGGAAGACACCCGAGCCAAAGTTGCCGCCTCGGCGGGCACACTTGGCGGCGCCACCGCCACACCCATTGCCGACGAAGGCGACGAGCTGCCGTTTGCCCCGGAAAGCGCCTGGGTAGCCTCATTGAACTACAACCTGCCGCTACCACTGAGTTGGGGTGTTGTTGAAACCGGCATCACCTACGTATACACCGGTGAACAGCGCGCAGCGGCATCCAGTACCTCGCCCTTTGCTATGCTGCCTGCCTACGAACTGTTTAATGCGAACGCAGCTTGGTACGGCATCTTCGGCAGCAACGTAGACCTGTCGCTATATGCCACCAACCTGAAAGATGAAGAGTATGCGACATATGTTTCCGGCACCTACACCGTACTGGGCTTCGAATCGCGCATGAGTGGCCTGCCGAAAATGTACGGCGCCCGCCTGCGCTACACCTTTTAAGCCTTTTCGCAGCTACCAAAGGGAGCCCTTGGGCTCCCTTTTTTGTGGCAGAGATTTGCTCACACAAGCGACATTTAATGAAACTCAGGGTTCCACTACTTGTCGCAGGCATGTTATAAACCAACAGCACTGTTCAATAATAAATTTCACGGCGAGGACATCCTATGAGCAGCCAGAATTCCACACTGCGCGTTGTTCAATGGGCCACCGGCAAGGTTGGTTCACGGGCCATGCGCGCGGTCATTCAGCATCCCCATCTAGAGTTGGTCGGTCTCTATGTACACAGCGCAGCCAAAGAAGGCAAAGACGCCGGCGAGCTTATCGGACTGCCGGCAACCGGTATTAAAGCCACCCGCTCCATCGACGATGTAGTCGCATTGAAACCCGATTGCGTGCTCTATATGCAGGAAGGCGCCAATCTGGATGACATCTGCCGTCTACTCGAAGCAGGTATCAATATCGTCACCACTCGCAATGAATTTTTCTATGCGCCGAAGATGCGCCCTGAGTTTCGCGAGCGCGTTTTGGCCGCCTGTCAAAAAGGTAATAGCAGCCTGCACGCCACCGGCTCCAGCCCGGGCTTTATTACCGAAGCGATTCCGGTAGTACTGACCTCGCTAGCACGACGCGTAGACTGCGTTACGATCGACGAATACGCCTACATTCCCGAATCCTGCTCACCTGAAATGGTATTTGATGTAATGGGCTATGGCCGTGAAGCCACCGGCGAGTTTGACCAGGGTATGCTCCAGCATATGGCTGAAGGTTTTGAGCAATCGCTTACCTCCACCTCCGTGGCCTTGGGACTTGAGATAGACGAGGTGAAAGCTTTTGGCGAGACTGCAAACGCCACGTCGCGTATTAAAATTGCAGAAGATGCGTATATCGAGCCGGGCACGGTTGCTGCCCAGCGTATTACCATCGCCGGCATACGCAACGGCAAGCCACTGATACAACTGCGCGCCAACTGGTACTGTGCGACCGAGCTGGATCGCGAATGGGAGCTGGGTGATACCGGTTGGCGAGTCAATGTCGAAGGCGACACGCCGCTGGATGTTCGACTCAACATGCCCCGCACCGATGAGCCGGTGGCCGAGCAGATGGGTGGATATACCGCGCACCGCGCGGTGAATGCTATCGAAGCGGTGTGTGCCGCCAGCCCCGGCGTAAAAACCACTGCAGAGTTGCCGCAAGTGATAGCGCGACTCGGCTAATGACTTCGCGAGTGGGCAGCAATACCAGTCTGCTCGCGAATCTTTGCCGACTACTTGCACCTTACTTGGGCCGCGTCACACTCCAAACCCCGGTCGCTTCCATCACCGCCTCACCCTCAACGCTAAGGGTTCCCCGAGCAAACACCAGCTTTTGCCCCTGGCGCAGTATTTCAGCATCCAGCACTATAAAGGCCGGGGGCCTTACGGCAGCCAGAAAGTGGCTGTCCAGATGGACGGTTGAACAGAATGCGCGATCAGTTGCCTCCCAGATGATCAGCGACATGCCGTGATCGAGAAAGCTCATCAACACACCGCCATGCAACATACCCTGCGCGTTCGCGTGGCGTTCATCGACCTGCAGTGCATACTGAAAGCCCTGCTCAGTCTTGCGGGTACACAGGGCTTCCATCGAGGCTGGAATACCCTTCATCTCGCGTCGTTTCCAGCCCTCGGGTACTGTCAGCTCCTGACTCACGTTTTTTCTGCCGCCAAGCGCTGCACGGCCTGCTCAATCAGCTCCTTGGCCTTAACTTTGGCGCTACCGGTCATTTCCAGCTCGTCTTCGGCAAAGAACAGCACGCGACGCGGTACTTTAAAGGCGGCCAATTTTTCCTTGGCGAAGTTGCGTACCTGATCTTCGGTAATCTCCGCGCCATCCACCGGCACAATACAAGACACCACGATTTCGCCCAGTAATTCGTCGGGTACGCCGACCGTTTTGGTAACTTTCACACCGGGACACTTCGCCAGTACGATATCTATCTCGACCGGAGACACATTGGCACCACCTGTTTTGATAATGTCGTTAATGCGACCTTCCCAATGCAGACGGCCGCGCTCGTCGAAAAAGCCGCCGTCACCCGTACGAAAAAAACCTTCATCGTCGAGCACATCATCCATCGGGATTCCGATGTAGTTCAGCATCAGGGTGGGGCCCTTCACGGCAATTTCACCACTCTCGCCGATGGGTTTAATCTCACCAGTGAGCGGGTCAACGATCTTGAAGGTATTGCCTGCCACTGGAATGCCGTGGGTGCCCGCTGCGATGTCATCCGGCGTATTGGCTGGAAACATGGAGCTGATGGTAAACGTTTCGGTATTGCCGTAGGCCTTCTGAGCATCCACCCAGTTGGAATTCACCGTAGGATGTGCTGCGACTGGCGAGTTCTTATCGATATACACCAGAGATGAGAGATCGACATCGTTCCAGTTTTTGGCATCAGTCAGCTGCGCCCACTGGTGCGGCCACGCGGCAATAAAAGTAACCTTTTCCTGTTCGATCAGCGACAAGGCTTCTTCGGCCTGAAAGGTTGGCTGCAAAATCATGCTGCCGCCAGCGGACAAGGTGCTGCCCAAGGCCCATGCAAAGTTACCGGAGAAGAAAAAGCCGTTGGCTGACCAACTGCGCACGTCGTCGCCAAACTGCAGCCACTGGCGCCAGCGCCACATTTGCAGACACACACCACGATGGGCGCTGAGGATGCCTTTCGGCTTCCCCGTAGATCCTGACGAGAAAAACAATACACCCGGATCGGCCGGCACCACATTTTCCAGAATACTGTCGATTAGGGCCATCGGCGTTTCGTCGGCGCAGGCCTGAAAGGCTTCCCAACCTTCAATACCGCCCTCACCACTTTCGCTGTCCATCATCGACAAATGGCGCAGAAACGGGAATTTTCTAGAACGCAGTTCCCCGGGCGCGCAGCTTTTCAACTGCGGTTCCAGCTCAATCAGAATATCGGCGAAATCTTTCTTAAGTACTTTGCGCTCGAACAACAACACAGAGCAGGCCGAAGATTCCAGTAGGATTTCCAGTTCCGCAGCCGTTGAAAAAGTATTCATGGTTGTGGCCACGCCACCCGCCAGTGCCGTACCGAATGTGCTTGTCAGAAACTCGTAGCGGTTGGTCGCGAGAATGCCGACCCGCGTACCTTTAGTGACGCCTTTGGCGACCAGTGCTCTAGCAAGTCGCACAGAATCATTCCACAGATCCTGATAGGACCAGCGCTGTGCAGAATCTCCCGTGCGCATTACCGCAGCTTCACGGTCTGCGTAACGCGTGGAGACTTCCTTCAAAAAACTACCCAGTGTCAGGGCGCCGACGCCCTCCTCTTCACTGAGCGGAATGCCTTTGACCAGGGATTGGTTACCCACGATTTCTGCCAGTTGCGTCATGATAATTCCTGTCAGTCTGCCTTATGTCGAATCGATTTACTTCTTGGATGCCATGGCAAAGCTATAGCGCAAATGATCCATATGACCGCTCGGCACAGGAGCAAACACCAGCGGCTGATCCGCGTTACGAATCGCTTCAATACGCTCACCCACCTGTTCTATGGTCCAACTTGGCTGATACACACCGGGCGATTCTGCCGGGAATGCACGTGCAATACGTCCGGCTGCCGATGACAGCATTTCGCCACTGACAGAACAGGATTCGTGAGCCAACCAACCAACAGTGGGCGCAACCAGATCCGGATCCATCGGCGGGAAAGCGCTGGTGTCCACACCGGCCGACATACGCGTTACCGCTGCGGGCAGTATCACGTTGCTCTTGATCCCATAGTCCGCACCCTCCAGCGCCGCTACATTCGACATGGCGATCAACCCGCCCTTGGCCACACTGTAGTTCATCACACCGGCATTGCCGTAGAGACCATTGATCGAACCGGTCATCACGATTCTGCCGTAACCGGCTTTTTTCATCGCGGAAAAAGCCGGCTTCAATACATGAAAGCCACCGCGCAGGTGAACGTCCAGAACCGATTCGAAATCTTCTACGCTCATCTCTTCGATAGGCGAACGGCGCACGATACCGGCATTATGAATCAGGATATCAATACGGCCAAAGGTATCGAGGGCGGACTGCACGATGGCCTGCCCACCTTCCGGTGTGGCAACGGAATCGGTATTGGCCACCGCTTCACCGCCCGCCGCTTTGATTTCACTGACCACCGCATCCGCCGGGCCTTCCTCAGTGCTGTCGCCTTCCATGCTGACACCGGGGTCATTGATAACCACTTTAGCGCCGCGCGAAGCAAGCAAAAGTGCATAGGCGCGGCCGAGACCGCGACCGGCACCTGTGATGACGGCAACGCGGTTATTAAATCTCAGTTCTGTCATGTTGTTCTCCTTTTTATAATAGGAGTGTCAGCCTACGATATTTCGGCTGCGAAGCTCCCCAATGCGAGCCTCATCCAAATTCAATATGTCCGCCAATACCTCATTGGTATTTTGCCCCAACACAGGCGGCGCGCTGGGAATAGCCTGATCCGCACCGGGGTATTTGATCGGACGGTTAACGATGGGTATGGTGCCCAGGGTTTTGTGATCTGTCTCGACCACCATATTGCGGGCTTTCGCCTGCGGCTGATTCAGAGCTTCGGTAATCCCCAGAATCGGTGCGTGCGGCACCTGATGCTCGGTAAACAATTCGACCAGTGCATCTACCGTGTGTTGTTCGGTAAAGGACGCCACAATCGCGTTAACATCTTCGCGTGCATTGCGCCGCTTTTCGATGGTGTTAAAGCGCCCGTCGTTTTCCAGCTCAGGCTGGGCTATAGCCTTGCATATGCGCCCCCAGAAGTTATTGGTCAAACACGCAACGATGATTGATCCATCACTTGCGGGAAACGCGCCATAAGGTACCAGGTTAGGGTGCTGAGATCCGACCGGCTTGGGATCTTCGCCGGTAAAAAATGCGAGCTGAGCCAGATAGCCCAGCATACCCATCATGCCGTCCATCAGACTAATATCAATAAGTCGACCTTTACCGGTAGTATTGCGTTCGTGCAAGGCACCGAGAATCGCAATCGGGCCATTGATACCCCCGATCAGATCACCCAGTGGAATACCGAGTTTGGTGGGCAATCCACCCGGTTCACCATTGACACTCATGGCACCGGACATAGCCTGCAAAACAATGTCAAAAGAAGGACGATCCCGCAACGGGCCATCTTGCCCAAAACCGGAAATCGCACAGTAAATCAGACCGGGGTTGATCGCGGACAAGACCTCATAACTCAATCCCAGGCGATCCATTACACCGGGCCGATAGTTTTCAATCAGGATGTCGCACTTGGCCGCCAAATCTTTGACCAGCTGTACGCCCTCTTCGGTTTTCAGGTCGATAACAATACTTTTTTTGCCGCGATTGATAGCGAGGTAGTAGTGGCTTTCACCGTCGCGAAAAGGCGGAAATGTGCGGGTTTCATCACCGCTGCCCGGGGGCTCTACTTTGATCACCTCTGCACCGAGATCGGCCAACGCCAACGACGCCGAAGGGCCAGCCAGAACCCGAGTCAGATCCAGTACACGGACATCTTGTAAGGGGCCAGCCCAGCCACGTTCTGTTGTCATTATCGTCCTTTACCGTACTTCTCTGTACGGGGGAAATCTCACCACCACAGATGGCAAAAAAGGACGGCTCCCCGTAAGGAACCATCCCTGTAAATTCTATAAACCCGCTCTTGCGAGCGGGCGCTGATCAGCCTTTGGATGGCAGCTCAACAATGGCAGCACCGGTGGCAGACAGCTCGCCACGATGTGTTTCAGCACGCTGGCTGATTTCCACAAAGCACTTGCCGTTCTCCTGGAACTTGCGTGTCACCTGCCCCTTAATAAAGATCACATCACCATCGGGGTTATGACGGCGGATCTGGCTTTTATGTTTGGTCAGGAACCCGTCGTCCCCCATCCAGTTCGTGCAATGGTGAGTCAACCAGGAAGTTCGCTCGGGGCCATAATCATAGGCGCCGGGTGCACCAACCTGCAGAGCAAAGTCTTCATCCCAGTGAACACGCTCAGGGCAATCCGGCACATTGAAGCGGTTCTTGATGCCCGTACCGGGATGCTTCTGCTGCATTTTGTAAGCCAGCTTGTTGGCCCGAATATACAGACCACCCCAACCCTGCGCGTAACAGATAAAGCCGGTCACTGTCATGGGACCTTTCATCATGGTAGGCAATTCTTCGCCTTCCTGCACATCTTCCCAATAGCGGGGGGTTGCGCCGCGAATTTCTTCCTGATCGTAAAGCTTGCTCCACTGAGCCAGCTGCTCATCCGTATGCGGTTCAACCTTGCCTTTTACGTCAGTGTATTTAGTACCACGCTCTCGCGCTTCGTCGCGGTCGGTTCGAAAGACCCAGCTATCGGCGTCGGCTACCAGATCACCATGCTGGTTGTAAAAATCAACATGGTAAATCTGCTGGAACGAACGACCCGCAAACTTAGTCTGATGCTCTACCAGATCTTTCAGGTAGGCTTCTGTGCGAATGGAATCGTTACGCATTACCGGCTTGTGCCAGTTCCAGTCTGCACCCGCCCACATGGCATGCACGCCAGACAGACCACCGCAGTAACCAGAAATAATACGGCTGGTGGTAAACATAAAGCTGGGCAGCGCAACAAGTTCACCGTACTTGGTGTTCTTGGCATACTCGGGATCACACCACAGCGGGTTGTCATCACCAATACCGTGGGCGTAATGACGGATCGCGTCTCGAGTAGCTTCGTAGTTCCAAGGCTCGATCGTATTTTCAATTTTTACACCGATACGCTTGCGAAGGGATTCCAGACCTTCTTCGGTGATTTTGGGGAATTTGTTCTCTGCCATTTTCCTCTCCTAAGTTTAAACGCCGGCGGCCGCTGCAGCTTTCGCTGTTTCGCGGTCACGCAAGATCTTGCGGTGAACTTTGCCTGCCGGCGTTTTGGGAAGTTCACTCACAAATTCAACAATGCGCGGGAATTCATGCTGGGCCAGGCGGCTCCGGGTAAATTCCTGCAGCTCTTTAATCAATGCGTCGCTGCCTTGCTGCTTGCCGACAACAAACGCTTTTACTACTTGGCCACGGGTTTCATCAGGTACGCCAATAACCGCAACTTCATCCACCGCATCGTGTTTGAGCATGGTGTTTTCAATTTCGACGGCACTCATGGTCCAACCGGCAGAAATGATCACGTCATCGGCACGCCCGCAGTGGTAGAGATAGCCGTCTTGGTCGCGACGGGCCAGATCTTTGGTTGTCTCCCAGTGGTCGCGCTTCCAGAGCATCAATTCGCCTACTTCATCGGCATCCGTTTCTGTGCCGTCGCTGCGCTGCACCTGCAGCTTCAGGCCGGGAATAGGCTTCCCTAGCGAACCGGGCTTTACATCGTAGTCCTGAGCGCCGGGGAAATTGACCAGCACTACGCCGATTTCGGTAGTGCCATACATACTGCAGGCCGGCACCTTGAAGGTTTCGTCAATAAATTCCAGGGTGCCCGGATCGCAAGGTTCTCCCGTGAAAGAAAGCTTGTTGATCGCGAAGCTAAAGTCATCACCCTTGCCGGAGTTTTTCATCATTCGGTAGTGGGTGGCTGCCGCAGACATATTGGTGATCTTGTAATCCTGCAATGCCTTCATTAGACGCACTGCGTCAAAGCGACCCGCGAAAGTACCGGTGGTAACACCCAAAGCTAACGGTGCAAGTGTGCCGTGCCAAAGACCGTGCCCCCACGCGGGCGACGAAGGACAGAAGTACTCATCGCCCGGCCGAATACCAGTGCCATAGAGCGCCGCGAACATCAGGGTAACCAGTGACTTATGGGTATGCTTTACTGCCGCCGGTAACTCGCGAGTAGTGCCGGAAGTGTATTGAAATACCGCAAGATCGGAGGCCTTGGTGCGGGTTTCAAAGACCGTTGGGTACTGGCTGATTTCATTAAGCAGATTGTCGTTGGCAACTACGATATCGAGCCCGTCAACCTGATGGGCAATATCTGATTTGTCATCGTTGGTAACCAGCAATTTTGGTTTGCAGTCATCCACGCGCAGACGAAGGCCATCCAGCCCAAACAGGGTAAACAGCGGTACCGAGATGGCGCCAGTCATCATTGCGCCAAACAGACTGGTATAAAAGGGCAGCGAGGGCTCAAGCATAAAAGCTATTCGATCGCCCGGCTGGATGCCTTTTTCCACCAGCCAATGGGCAAACTGCGCAGAGCGCGCAGCAATTTCGTCAAAACTCAGGATCTCATCTGCCCCGTCCGCATGGGCTATTCGAACGGCGGTGCGACCGCTGCCATCTGCGTGGCGGGTCATGCACTCGTGGGCAATATTCAGGTGCTCGCGGTCACCATCAAACAACTCCCAAAGTGCTGATGAACTGGCGTGGGCCTGTGCATCAGCGTAGGAGGTGTAGTCAGTCAGTTTGGCCATTGTTTCACCGGTAGCTCAGTAGAACGATACATAGTCGCCGCTAATCAACAGCGTTGTTGATGTATACAATGCCACACACCCTCCGGCATTTCAAATACTGAATTAACTTTTATATATTGAATAGCGCTGGATGCTCCGGCGCCGTACCCGCGCTGCCACAGCCCGCAAACATCCAGCACCGTTAACCTTTCGATGCCATCGCAAAACTGTAGCGAATATGATCTACGTGGGCCGAAGGCACCACCGGAAACACAAGCGGCTCAGCGGTATCGCGAATTTCATCGATGCGCTCGCCCACCTCCGCCATGGTCCAGGCAGGTTGATAAACCCCCCGACTTTCGGCGATTGCAGTGCGCGCCACTCGGCCAGCGATGGATACCAACATTTCTCCGGTGATAGTACAGCTGTCATGGCTGAGCCAACCGACAACCGGCGCCACCAGTTCTGGCTCCATGGGTGGGTAGGCAGAGGTATCAATACCTTCCGCCATCCGGGTGACCGCCCCCGGGATAATCAAATTGCACTTTACGTTGTGCTCATCACCTTCCAGCGCAACCACATTGGAAAGCCCGATCATGCCGGCTTTGGCTACGCCATAATTGGCCTGCTTGTGATTGCCATAGAGACCGCCGATAGAACCGGTAAGCACTATTCGACCAAAGCCTGCATCGCACATTAAAGGAAACGCTGGCTTAACCACGTTAAAAGCGCCGTGCAAATGCACATCAAGCACATCGTTAAAATCCTGATATGTCATATCGCGCAGAGACGCGGGTCGCACAATACCGGCGTTGTGAATCAGAATATCGATCTGCCCATAGGCCTGGATCGCCGCGTCGACAATATTTTTTCCTCCCTCGGGCGTGGCGACCGAATCAGTATTGGCGACAGCTTGCCCGCCGCTGGCCACAATCTCGTCAACCACAGACTGAGCCGGCCCAACATCCATGCCGTCGCCCTGCAGACTGCTGCCCGGATCGTTAACCACGACACGTGCGCCCTGCGCAGCAAGCAAGAGCGCATAAGCGCGCCCGAGCCCCCTACCCGCGCCGGTAATCACCGCTACGCGCCCACCGAATTGCAAATCTGACATGACCGCTCTCCGTAATCTTTTATCCGCCTAAAACAAAAAGGGGCAGCGATAGACAACCGCCGCCCCAACCAGCTTCGCGACCTTACTTCGTCGGCAGCTCAATCTCTGCGGTGGCCGTGGCCATGACCGAATCCGTCTGCGTAGCCATTTTGCATTCAACCTGAATGATATTGCGGCCCTCTTCATCGACTTTCTTGTCAACCACTTTGGCAGACAGAACCGTGATATCTCCCGTAAATGCCGGGCCTCGGTACGCTGCTTTACTGTGGACAACCTGCCCCCACTCGCCGGCCCATCCCGCCAGATAATCCAGCACCCAAGCCCCCATCGAGGCGCCGTAGCCGTATGCGCGAGACATACCAATGCGGTGTGCCCACTCCGGGAATAGATGGCCGCGCGAGGGACCAAAATAGGCGCCATCAGTCAGCTCAGGGTTATCCCGCTCCATTACCGGGTCATTTTCATGGCCGGCAAACTCTGCGGTAAAGCCCATTGCCTCCATGTCCATACCGGGACGATGGGTGCCGCCCCAGATCGTAAACAGATAGGCGCGCCATTCAGTGGTGAAGCTGGCAATACTGTGTGGTCCGATAATACGAACGGGAAGCTCGTCACCAACATTTACGTCGTCCCAGTAGCGCTTGCCATGCCCCAGGTCGTGCATCATCTTGATGTATTCGTATTTCTTCGACTGGATATCTTCCAACTGCTCCGGGGTCCAGATCGGGTCTTCAGTCGGCTCCATCGCACCCATTTCCACCGCTGCCTCGCGGCTGTAACGAATGGCAGTGGAGCGCTGTTTCGCTATGAAGTCCCCGTCCTGGTTGTAGTAGTTGTTGTCACCACGCTGGAAACAGGTGGGGCCGGCAAAGCTTGTTTCTTTAATGCTGTAATCCAAGGGCACTTTTTCGTTAGTAATTTCGTCGCCACCGAAAATGCGCGGGCCGTAGAACCACCACTCGTCACCGCCAAATATCAGGTGAGAATCCGGAATTTTGCCGACGCAAGCCGGGCCGGCACCGTGGCCGTCATCGGTTGCCACCGCAAAAGACTGCGGTGCCACCAGCTTGCCGTAGCGTCCTTCTGCTGCGAAGTCGTGATCGTAGTGCAGCAGGTTCGGGTAGTGCATCGCCTGCACCCAGCGACGAAAATCATTGTTGTGCAAGGGTTCTTTCATCCGCGCTGGCGCAATCGGCTTGCCCATCAGTGCATCGAGATCAGATGTATCGAGGGTATGCTTCGTCATAGTGCTACTCCAAAAAAAATAATCGGGTCAGGACACAATCGGGCGCAACGCAATAACGCTGCCGTCCGCATCGCCTGAAAGGTAAAGGGTTCCATCTGCGCCAGCTGCAATCCCTGCAAAAGGGCCCATTGGCCCGGAGAGAGGGGGAATCGCCTGCAGGAATTTGGGTACCACACCATCGGGGGCACCCACCGGCAGATTCTGCGCCAGCGTTCGCTGCGCGCCGCTGGACAGGTTTAGTTCGATCAAAGATTTTGCACCTACATCAACAATGTAGAGCAGGTCTCCCAGCACCAGTATTCCCTGCGGCTGACGCAGACCATCAAGCACGGTTTCAACCCGCTTACCGACCACTTTCACCACGCGACCGGCCTTTTCTTCAGCGACCAGCACGGCGTCGTCGTGCACGGCAACGCCCATCGGTTCTTTAAGATCCTGGGCCAACGTAGACACTTCGCCGTTGCGCACAGCCAGCAGACGCCCACTGCCCGCATCTGCCGCAAATACCGTATCGCCAGCCAGCGCCACGCCATAAAGCCGGTCGAAACCCTCTGCCAGAATGTCGCTGCGCTGCCCTGCCGGTTGCCACCGTGCAATCTGACCATTGGCCGTCGTCACGACGTACTCACCAGGAGCTGATGCTGCAACGCCTCGGGTATAACCTGGAAAACCCGGTGAAAAAAGCATACCTGCAACCTGTGGCTCACCGCCGGGCGTCATCGTGTAGGTGAAGCCGCCATCGGCAATAAACAGATTGCCATCCTCGTTCACCGCCAGCCCGAGCGGAAATTGCATGCCGTCGGGAATAACCGAGCGCAATTTTCCACCGCCGAGAATTTCGTTAACCTGCCCGGAAATGCTCGATACAAACAACCGCTTGCCAATAAAACTCAGGTTATCCAGCCCCGGCGCGATTGTCGCCAATACTTCGCGCTCTCCGGTCGCAAGGTTAATACGCAATACCTGACCACTGCCCACCTGGGTACTGACAATAAATCCATCTGCGTCAAACTTGACGGCATCCGGCACACCCAGCTCGGTGGCAACTACTTCGGGTTGCCCGCCATCCAGGTTTACTCGCCAGATTTCATTGACCCCCATCACCGGAAAATACAGTTTGCCGTCCGGCCCCACTTCCATCGCATTAGGCATCGGCACGTTTTCCAGAATAATGCGCGGTGGTGCACCATTCAGATCCAGCTCCATAATGCGGCCCTCGGGACGACACTCCCCCGCAAACAGGCGGCCGTTATATATCGTGATCGGGTTGGCACACGGCATATCCCCGCAAACAACACGACTCTGGCCACTTGGCGATAGCATACTGACGCGACCTTCGGTGATCTCCGTAGCAAACAGATTGCCAGCAGCGTCAAAGGCGAGGTCGTCGGGCGCCACAATGTCACCGCCCATTGGGCTGATGCTTTCCACCAGCCCTGTATCCACATCGATCGCGCTGATCTGACTACCAGACACCTGCGCAACGTATAGTCGACCGTCAGCACCCGTACGGAGGCCGTTGGCGCCATAGAGTCTGCTGGGCTGCAGTAAACGCTCAAGCTGCCAGCCCGGTGCAATATCAGGATTTACCCCACCGGGATAGCGGGTCGCGTGTAATGACATAACCTACCCTCTTGTATTTTCTTGCCTGACCCAAGTGACAAAGCGCGGCTCAACAGCCGCAGCCGTCCTCCCGCCGACGGAAAAATCCATTCCGGACTCGCCTAGACTAGCCAAAGCGTGTCAATATTAATAATAATCAACACTGTTCATCAAATGATAAAATATGTCCATATCTATTTTTTATTTAATTTAACAATTAAATCATGTTTTATAGCGCTTACTGGCATTAAAGACATATTTGTACGGACAATTGAAAAATATAATATTGAAGCCATGATGCGTCGACGGTATGCTTGAGCATGCACAAGACGGACAACTAACGCCTGTCACGCTCAACGCGAAATCAGAACCAAGGCAAAGGCGAAAACTATGAACAAGATTGCATCAGACAACTGGCCAGAATCCTGGAAAACGCTGGAGCATGGCATTCGCAGCGGCCGCTACACCGACCCTGAATTTGCCCGCCTCGAGCACGAACGTCTGTGGAGCAACACCTGGCAAGCTGCGGCACGCTTGGATGAAATTCCCGAAACTGGCGACTACACCGTCTACGATATAGGCCATCACTCCATCATGGTGGTACGGGTCGACGAGAACACCGTCAAGGCCTATCACAATGCCTGCCCACATCGTGGCACCGCCCTGGCCGAAGATGCGGGCAGCTTTGAAAAATGTCGAATCATTTGCCCTTTCCACGGCTGGCGCTGGGATCTAGCCGGCAAAAACCAGTACGTACTGGAGCGCCAACAGTTCAGAGACGGCAACCTCAAAGATGAAGACGTTGCCCTGAAAGAGGTACCGGTTGAGATCTGGGCCGGTTTCGTTTTTATCTACCCAGGAAAAAACCCCAGCTCGTTTGCCGATTTCATCGCACCAGTCAAACAACTTACTGAAGATCTCGCCATCGGCGACATGCATCACTACTGGTGGAAATCTGTTGAAGTACCGGCCAACTGGAAAGTCGCCGTAGAAGCCTTCCTCGAGGGCTACCACGTTCCCGCAACGCACCCACAATTGGAGAAGGAAGGCGCCGACTTCATCTTTGGCGACGATGTCGCCACGCCACCACCACACTACAGCCATCTGGACCACCTATACGAAACCTTTGAACACGGCCACGGTCGCTTTCTTGGTGGCGAAAAAACCCCCATGGCCGGTCACGTCCGCGTTGAAGGCGATCCAGTAGATCTAATGGCTGACCGACTCAACTTGCTGGTCGAAGGCATGGATGCCATGGTACTGGCTGAAGATGTAGCGTTAGTGCGCTCACTAAAAGGAAAACCCATTCCAGAGGGTTCGTCGCTCGGTGCGGAATATATGAAAGCACTTTACGAAACGGCGGCCAAACAGCAGCGTCCCATGCCCAAACCCGAACCGCAGGTATTAGCGCAATGGGGTGGAGAAATTTTTATCTTCCCCAATCTCATGATTCTGCCCCAGGCCGGCAATGCCATGATTTACCGGGTTCGCCCCAATGGCTTTGATCCAAACTCCTGCATCTTCGAAATCTATTCCACCAAAACATTGCCAGCCGCCGAAAAACCCAAACGCGCTGAAGTGCAGAAAATGACAGACGTACATGATCCCGCACAGTTTCTGCAGATCCCACGACAGGATTTCGCGAATATTCCACGCATTCAGAAAGGCCTCCATACCCAGGGCGCAAAGCAAATTTGGTTGGCGGATTACTATGAAAAGATCATCCTGAATATGCATCAGGAAATCGACAGATACATCAAAGACTAAACCCGTTTTGTAACACCGCACACAGGATCGACACCATGACTACAGCCTTGCATGAAAAGCTTAAAGCCACCAACCTGAAAGATCATATCGGCAGCAAGATCGGCCTCAGTAAAGCTCAGCTGCTCAGCGGCGAGTTCGCTGCAGATATTCGCGAACTGATTGAACAGCGAGGCGTACTCGTATTTCCGAAAATCGACTTCACCGAAGAAGAACAGGTGGCCTTTACCGAAACGCTGGGCACCATGGCACCCGAAATGGACGGCGAGCTGCTTTACAAGGTGACGCTTGATAGCAGCGCCAATGTCAAAGCGGACTACCTAAAAGGTTCCATGTACTGGCACATCGATGGCACCATGAGCAAAGTACCCGTCTTTGCATCTATTCTCAGCGGCCGAGTGCTGTCGAAAGAAGGAGGCAATACCGAATTTTGCAACACCTACGCTGCCTACGACGCTCTATCCGATGACGATAAAAAAGCCATCGAAAAACTGCGCGTGAGCCACTCGGCATGGGCGACACTGTTCTACTACGACCCAGAGCCGCCGCTGCAAAAAGTTCAGGAAATGATGCGTATCGGCGAAAACAACTTACCGCTGGTCTGGAAACACGCCTCTGGCCGAAAATCGCTGGTGATAGGTGCCACAGCACACCACGTGCTGGACATGGATCACATGGAAAGCACCCAACTACTGGTACGCTTGCGTGAATGGGCCACACAGGAGCAATTCACCTACAGCCACACCTGGACCGTAGGCGACACCGTAATGTGGGATAACACCGGCACCATGCACCGGGCAACGCCCTATGACCCCAACTCAGGGCGCATGATGCTGCGTACCAAGCTTAAGGGCGAGGAGTCCTTTGAAGCGGCTTAATAGTTAAGCAAGACACAAAAACGCCAGGCGCATAGCCTGGCGTTTTTAGTTGTCGCTAGCTTTCCAAGAAGACGACTCGGTCGGACTGGATTACTTAGCAGCCATCGCTTCCGGCGATAGATATTTAGTGGACGACCATCCGCCATCGACAACGATCGTCTGTCCATTGATGTATTCGCCGCCCTTGGAACACAAGAATGCAATGGTGCTCGCGATATCCTCAGCTTCCCCCAATCGCGGGTACGGCGTCATATCCACGTTCATTCGCACAAAACCCGGATCATTCATCCGCTCACGCACCATATCCGTCGCCGTCACGCCCGGCGCCACGCAGTTGGCGCGTATACCCTGCGCGCCATATTCGCAGGCAATATGCAGCGTGAGAGATTGCAGCCCGCCTTTAGAAGCGGAATAGGCCCCACCACGTCGACCACCCACCACCGCAAAGGTGGAGGTAACATTGATAATGGCCGAGCCCGGCTTCATGTGAGGAATTACATCCCGCGCCAGGCGAAATGGCGCGCGCAGCATGATTCCCAGAAAACGATCAAGGGTTTCATCGTCTGTTTCATGTAAGGGCTTCGGGCTACCGATACCCGCATTGTTGATCAGGTAGTCTATCCGCCCGAACCGTTCAACAGCCAGCTTAACAATTGTCTGAGGCCCGTCTTCGGCCGCAATATCCACCGACACAGTGGCTACTCGCTCAGTATCATTTCCCAGCGCCGCTTCCAGCTTTTTCAGCTTTTCCCGATCGCGCCCTACACCGACAATTGCAATGCCCATGTCATACAATTTTTGCGCTGTCGCAAAACCAATGCCGCCACCAGCACCTGTAATAATTGCAACCTGCATAATTCTGTCACCCCGTTTCTGCAGTCAATTCGCTACGCCCACTGTACCGCGTGACGCTGGCAAATTGAAGATATTTAAACACCTGTGTTGATTACCTGCGAGAAGCAACCAACGGCTCGCTGTGTCCACCTTTCGACATCATTTCACCTCTACTGTCACAATCACAAAGGCTACACTTTGCCACCACCATGAACGAAAAAAACCGAGCACCGCTATGACATTCGCAGAAAAGTATGGGCCCTGGGCATTAATTATGGGCGCTTCCGAGGGCACTGGCCGAGCGTTCGCCAGGCAACTCGCAGCGCAAGGCTTACCGAGTGTTCTTGTGGCACGAAGGCAGCAGCCGCTACAGGCCCTTGCTGATGAAATTCGTGCGGAGTTTGGCGTTGACTGCATCGTCGCCAGCACAGACCTGAGCCAACCCAATGCCGTCGACAAAATCAAACAGGCATGCGGTGAACGCCATATTGGCCTATTGGTCTGCAACGCCGGCGCCGATCCTAATGGCGCGCACTTTCTCGACAAAACAATCGACAATTGGCAGCAACTGACGATGCTAAACGTTGTTACGCCACTGGCGTGTGTGCATTATTTTGCCAGCGAAATGCGGGTAAAAAAGCGCGGCGGGATTTTGATCGTAGGCTCCGGGGCCTGCTACGGCGGGGGCGCCTATATGGCGACATACACCGGAGTCAAAGCGTTTCAGTTATGCTTCACCGAGTCTTTATGGGCGGAACTCAAGCCCCACAATGTCGACGTATTACATCTGGTACTCACCACCACAGACACACCCGCTTTTCATCAATTATTGGAAGAGAAAGGCAAAAAACCGCCTAAGAATCTGGCCGCACCTGAGGCTGTCGCCGCCACTGGATTGGCCAAGCTCTCTGCTGGCCCCATCTACAACTGGGGACAACGGTTTGGCCTACGCGCTTCCTGGCGCAAGCGGCGATTGATGTTGATCAGCTATTTCAGTGAGAAAATGGTGTTTGGTCAGTAGCTACTCGACCGCTGCGCTATGGGCGCGCTTTAGATCCTCCTCGAGATAGCGACTGCAATACAACAGCAGCAATGCACCGATCACGCCCAAACCAACAGCACACAGCAGAGCGTAGCGAATCGATTCAATGCCGTGCTCCGCGGCAAAAACATCGCTCAGCGCTCCAACCAGTAGCGGCCCGGCGCCGGCCCCTACGATATTCACAATAAACAGCATAATCGCTGAAGCGGTTGCCCGCATATCCAGCTTGGCCAGATTTTGATTGGTACTGAACATCGCCGGAATATAGATATTGAGCATCAGGAAAAATGGCAGAAAGGTCCACATTGCCATGGTCTGTGTCTGCGACATTAAAAAGACCGCCCCCACGGGCAACCCAGCCAGTGTAATCAAGGCTGGTACACTGACCGCACGGGAAACTTTGATCAGACTCATCTTGTCTACCAGGCGCCCGCCAATCAATGCCCCCAAACTACCCCCGACACCGATAACAATACCCATTAGCTGCCCGGTGCTGATGGGGTTCATGCCGTGGATACGGGCCAGGAACTCAAAGCCCCACATCAGAATCGCATAACCGGTTAATGACAATAATGAATAGCCCGCCATCATAAACACCCAGGCCTTGCTACCGCACAAAAAAACCAGCGTTTCCTTAAGCGTGGAGCTCGCGTTCTCGCCAGTGCGTTGTTCGGAGTATCCACGCGGCGGCTCTTTTACGGTGAAACGAACTAGCAGTGCGATCAACAGACCCGGCGCGCCCACCACGATAAACGCCGTTCGCCAATCAAAAAACTCACGTAAATAGCCACCGCACAAAAATGCGATGGCGCCGCCAACAAAGGCTCCGGCAGCGTATATGGCAAGTGCAGTGCCGCGTTTGCTAACCGGAAAATAGTCAGCAATGAGCGAATGTGCCGGGGGCGAGCCCGCAGCCTCACCAATACCCACACCAACCCTGGCGATGGCGAGCTGACCAAAACTTTTTGCAAACCCTGATAGCACCGTAAAGGCGCTCCACACAGTCAAACCGATCGCAATGATATTGCGCCGACTACCCTTGTCTGCCCAGCGGGCAATGGGGATACCCGCAATGGTATACAACAGGGCAAAGGCAAACCCGACCAGCAACCCCATCTGCGTATCCGAGGCGCCAAATTCCTCCTTGATAGGTCCTATGAAAACCGAGAGAACCTGACGGTCAATAAAGTTAACAACATAAACAATAAACAGCACCGCGAGCACATAGTTTGAATAACCCGTGCTGAACTGAACGCTGTCATCGGTTGGAGCGGTCGATTTAGACATCGCTATATAAACTCTTATTATCGTGTGTTGGATGCCCGACGTGGCGGGCATCGGCGAATTAATCCCACGCTTTACCGGTGCGCGCTTTTTCACGTTCTCGCACATTGTCGAGAATATGCTGATTGCTGTCTGTCTTGACCACACCGAACAAACACAGACGCAACACTTCGCGACGCATGCGGGTTTTCATGTTTTCCCGTTCTTTTTTTGTTTTGGCATGTGAATCCACCCATACCGGCCACAAGAAGTAACCAGCCAGCATAAGCACCGACAAGGCTTCGGGGTCTATGCCTTCCTGGGCAATCTCACTTTCGGCCATCTCACGAGTAGACTCCTTAAATTGGCGGAAAAAGCGGTCTTCGCCCGGATTGTCAGCCGCCAGCACTTCAAAGAGCCATATACGACAAAGGGCCGGATTATCCACCGCAAAATCCACCAGACCCTCGACGACTTCATAGAGGGGGCGGTCACTCGCACCGCCCTCCCAGTGCCCGGACTCATCAACCCCAACTTCGCCAAAAATCGTGGTGGAAAGGTGGTTACTGACCCATTCGACCGTCGCCTTAATCAGCTCCTCCCGAGTTTCAAAATGCTGGTACGCTGTACCACGGTTTATACCCGCAAGGTTCGCGACTTTCGTTAAACTCAGCGCATCGGGGCCATCCGATGACAGGACTGTACGGGCAGCCTCCAGAATTGCTTCCCGCGTTGCAGCTTTGTCACGTCGTCGCGCCATAGGTTTACCCCCTCAGTTATCATCGCTGTTGATTAGCACTTGTGGATTGTCCGCACCTCGTGCCGTTTAGTCAACACAGTGTTGTCTAAACAATCATCATTTAGACATTCGCTCAGGTCACAATTCATCACTCGACAGTTGCCAGCAAACAGCTCTTTGAGCACACTAACCTGTCGAATTAATTGGCAAACACAACCCAAAGATTGACGGGCAATAACATGAATAAGGAAACCAGAATGCACAAACTGCACCTATTACCGATTGCACTGATCGTGGCAGTCGTCAGCCTGACAGGTTGCTCAAAGTCGAGCGAGCCAGCACCACAAGCCTCAGCAGAAGCAGAACCTCTCCGCCTGGTGGTACCGGCAGGTCAATACAAGAATGACCCTTACCACTCCAGCCTCAACTTCAGCGTCACGCATATTGGACTGTCAAATTATGTCATGCGTTTTACTGACTTCGAGGTAAGCGCCGACATTCAACCAGACAACCTGGCCGCTTCGTCACTGCGAGTGGAAATAGACCCGAGCTCTATTGCAACAGATTACGACGGCGACTACGTGGCAACCCACAAACAATCGCCTTACAAAAGCTGGGAAGAAGACCTGAGCCAAAGCCCCAAATTTCTGAATGTACAAGAACACCCTCAAATTACCTATCAGTCCACCAGCATCACACCAACCGGTGATGGCAAATTGAAGATTGACGGCAAGCTCACACTGCTTGGTCAAACGCACCCGGTGACCCTCACCGCAGAACTGGTTGGCCAGGTTGCACAGCACCCTTTCTTTGGCTTCGGTGCTCTGGGCTTTTCCGTCAGCGGCACCTTTGAGCGCTCCAAATTTGGCATGACACATCTGACCAACCCGCCCCTGATCAGTGACACTGTAACGGTCCTATTTGAAGGCGAACTGCATCAGGTTGTTGAAAAGCCGGCATCGTAAACTGACAGGAACCCAGTAACCGTGGTGCGCTACAACCGCGTCGCGATAGCTTTTCACTGGCTGATCGCGGCGCTGATTATCATCAATCTGGGGCTCGGCTGGTGGATGGGCGACGCGCTAAACGACAGCGCAAGCCGCAACACTGCCACAAACGCTTTTCAGTGGCACAAATCCATCGGTCTGAGTGTGCTGGCATTGAGCCTGTTGCGTCTCAGCTGGCGACTGCTGCACCCGGCGCCGGCTTTACCGCCACACACTCCACCCTGGGAGCGCTTCGCTGCAAGCGCAACACACGGCTTGTTCTACGCACTTATGCTCGGTCTACCACTGAGCGGCTGGCTGTACGTGTCGACTCAATGGCGTGGTGATGCCCCGATGACCGTGCCCACACTGTGGTTTGGTTTGTTCGAGGTTCCTCATTTACTCGCCCTCAACACCCAAGACGATACTGCTCGACAAGCCATTGCCGGTACGACCCTGCAAGCCCACGAAATACTGAGCTCGGTTTTTATCCTGCTGCTGGTTCTACACGTAGCTGCCGCCTTCCGACACCACCTTATGCTACGGGACGATATACTGGCCCGTATGATTCCGGCACTGTCGTCGGCAGACAAATCCACCCTGCCCAGCAACGGCTGGGCCGGTGCTACAAGAGCTCTGCTCGTGCTGGCGGTCAGTGTCGCATTCATTGCAACTGCCCTTGAAAGACCGCCGCAAAACCAAACCGCGCCAGCCATTGAACAGCAGCTTCAGCGCCTGCAAGACTCAACCACGACGGCGTCGCTGGCACTCACCAGCAGCTGGCAGCTAATCACCGAAAAAAGCTACATTGGTTTCAGTGGCAGCCACGCCGGACGCCCTTTTACCGGCAGATTCGGAAACTGGGTAAGCAAGCTGCATCTGCCGCTCAACAACCCAGACGCTGGCACTGTGCTGGTCGTGGTCGATACGGGCTCGGCCAGCGATGGCGTGGCCCTGCATGACCGTACGCTCCCTGAGACAGAGTGGTTCGACGTGAGCACACACCCCTTCGCCACCTTTCAGAGCACGGCAATTACCGCACGCGACAACGGCGATTTTGATCTTCACGGCGTGCTGACCATCAAGGGTCAGGCACTCATACTTGAACCATTAACACTGCGCATCAACAATGACTCTGTACGTATTTCTGGTGAACTGACCATTGATCGGGCCAATATCCCCATGGGCATGGAATCAGATCCCAGCGGCGAGTGGGTATCACGCGATATCAAGATCTTGGTAGAGGCGCAATGGTCGCGGCAGCATGACGGCGACCAGTAAATAAAATGAATATACTACCCAGCGCGGCCAAGCCAACATATGCAGTAAAGCCAGAATCATAACTACCGGTTCGATCAAACACCCAGCCAAGCAAGGGCACCGCGCTGAGCGTGAAGGGCATTATCGCCAATCGCATCATCCCCATCGCACGGCCGACCTGAGTGCTACCATACAATCGTGACAGCGTAAGACTCCACAAAGGTGCGGTGCCGCCCGCCGATACCCCTACCATCATCCCCGCCAGTGCAAAGCCCGCAAAACTTTGTGCCTCTACAAACACCCACGCTGCCAAGCCCAGAGTGGCCAGAATAGCGGACAACGCATAATGATGGGGCACTCTGTCACCGCGCCAGGCCACCAACACTTTGCCCGCAAAGTTGGCTATCGCCACCAACGATAAAACAAACACCCCAGTGCTGGCGTCGATGCCTTTACTCACCAACAACGGCAGCATGTTACTGGTGAGCGCAATGGGACCGCAGAAAATAAACCCTAACGATATGGCCAACAGCCAGAAACTACTGTCGCGTAAATTGAGCGCCTTCGGCTGCGTGCGGTGCTTCGGATCATGGTGCTCATCAACGCCTGGTTCTTGAGCAAGTTCAGCAGCTGAAGGCTGCCCTTTTATCAGGCCCCAGGCTACGGGAAGCATTACTAGCGCGAGCGCAGCACCGTAATACCGCAGCCCCACTCGCCACTGAAAGAGCTCAATCAACCACTGCAACAACGGGGGCAGCAACAAACCACCAACGGCCACACCGGTCGCCGCCACGCCCAGTGCCCGGGCACGCTGATGATTGAACCAACGAGACAACAGGCCAGCGCTGGCCATCGAGCCCAATAAGACCGTTGCCGGCGCCATGAAAACCGCATAAACCAGCAATACTTGCCACATGGCCGATGTCCAGGACATCGCGAAAAAACCGCTACAGAACCACAGTGCGGAGCCACTCATTAGCCATTTCAATGGCAGGCGGTCAACCGCAACACCCAGCACGGGACTGAGCAAACCCGCACTCAACGTAGTCACAGTCACACCGAGAACCTGAACCATGGCGCTGGCACCAAACTCCCGACCGATCGGCAAGGCGATAACACTGTATGCGGTATACACGCTAGCCAAACACAACATCTGCAATACAAAAACCGCCGCAACCTGGTACCAACCACGGTAGATTCCCTGCAAATTGTTCACACCAGCCCCTCACTCTCTCGACCCCAGCGCGCCAGGCCGTTGAATTAACAAAAGTGATACGATAGCATCCTTGCCCTTTAATAAGACAACCCTGTTGACTACACTATGCGATCGCGGCAATCCAACCTGCGACCGACCAACGACCCATTCCGCACACAGTGAGCCCAGCTATGAGAGAAGCCGTTATTGTTTCCACCGCCCGTACTCCAATCGGCAAAGCCTTCCGGGGCGCCCTGAATAATATGAAGTCACCTACGTTGATGGCTCATTCCATACGCGCCGCCGTTGAACGCGCTGGCATTGAGGGTGCTGAAATTGACGATTGTGTGATTGGCTCGGTACTGACCGCCGGCACCGCTGGCCTGAATATCGGTCGCCTGTCGGCGCTGGCGGCGGGCTTGCCCAACACCGTACCTGGCCAGACGATCGATCGGCAGTGCTCGTCTGGACTGATGTCCATAGCTACCGCCGCTAAACAGATCATTGTCGACGGACAGGACATCGTGGTGGCCGGGGGACAGGAAAATATCACTGCCCTGAACCAGCAGTTCTTTCAGATGGCCTGGGATGCGCAGGACGAAGACTTGGTGAAATTGCATCCACACACCTATATGGCCATGCTGGAAACCGCAGAGACCGTAAGCCGTAATTACAAGATAAGCCGCGACGCTCAAGATGAATTTTCCCTGCTGTCACAGCAGCGTACGGCAGCCGCCCAAGCCGCCGGCAAGTTCAACGATGAAATTGTGCCGATTACGGCAACCAAGAAGGTCGTAAACAAAGAGACCAAGGAAGTCACCTTCGAAGAAGTCACGCTGAGCCAGGACGAGGGCAACCGTCCATCAACCACACTGGAAAGCCTGCAAAGCCTGCAGCCTGTCATTGAAGGTGGTCACGTGACAGCGGGTAACGCCAGCCAACTCTCCGACGGCTCATCCGCCTGCGTGGTGATGGACAGCAAACTCGCCGAACAGCGTGGCCTGCAGCCTCTGGGCATCTACCGCGGTATGGCGGTGGCAGGCAATGCCCCCGAGGAAATGGGGATTGCTCCCATCTACGCCATCCCCAAACTCCTCAAACAGCACGGTCTGAAAATTGACGATATCGGCCTGTGGGAGCTAAACGAAGCCTTTGCCTGCCAGGCTCTGTATTGCCGCGACCACCTGGGTATTGATCCTGACAAATACAATGTTAACGGCGGCGCTATCTCCATCGGCCACCCCTACGGCATGACCGGTGCGCGGATGACCGGCCACGCACTGCTCGAAGGCAAGCGCCGTGGCGTGAAATATGTCGTGATTTCGATGTGTATCGGCGGTGGTATGGGGGCAGCCGGCCTGTTTGAGGTAGCCTGACACACTAGTGCCACTTGCGGCTGCCCGTCGCAAGTGGCACTATTAGACACCATTGTTGACCAACAATGATTTCTCTTGTACATTCATGGCTTCGTCGAATTACCCAGCACCGGGAGTTGGCCATGACCTTCAGCACACGTGATTTGAGCCCTCGTATCGGCACCGAAATTCAAGCCGATATCGACACCCTACTAAGCGGCAAACACGCGGCGGAGATTCGCGACATTCTCGAGCAGCGCGGCGTCGTGGTATTCAAAGAAGTGCACATGAGCGACGAACAGCAGCTCGCCTTTACCGGAACGCTGGGCAATGTAATCGACGAAGGTGAAAAAGGTGTTTACAAAGTAACACTGGATACTAAAGAAAACCCGCAAGCGGACTATCTCAAAGGCGCATTTTTCTGGCACATTGACGGCACCACACTGGATGTACCTATTCTGGCCTCCATCCTCAGCGCGAAAAAACTGTCAGAAACCGGCGGCGACACCGAGTTCAGTAATACCTATGCCGCTTACGAGGATTTAAGCGAAGAAGACAAAGCCAAATACGACAATCTGAAAGTCGTACACAGTCTCGAAAATGCTCAACAATATGTTCACCCGGAGCCCAGCTACGAAACCATGCAGATGTGGCGCCGGGTGCCTTCCAATACCCTACCGCTCGTGTGGAAACACAAATCCGGTCGCAACTCGCTGGTCCTGGGATCAACAGCGGCTTACGTTGAAGGCATGGAATATCAGGCCGGACGCGAACTGCTGGTTAAGCTGCGCGATTACGCAACCCAACCGCAGTTTGTGTATCGCCACAAATGGAACGTGGGAGACCTGGTAATCTGGGACAACACCGGCACCATGCACCGCGCAACGCGATACCCGCTGGACAGCGGCCGCATGATGCACCGCACCAAACTTGCCGGCGAAGAGTCGTTTAGCGGCTAACAGTTCTCGACTGCAGCGGCGCCTCTACTTTGTTGATATGTTGGCATGTGTACATGTGGACCTAGAGACTAGAAATTAGAATGCCCCGCTGCTTTTTTACAACCTTCACCAAACATCACCACCGATACCCCAACGAAACGCCAAATATCCTATCTGCCCCCATCGACATATTGTGCACAATATCCCGGCGATCACCCGACAGGGTCAGGGGAATCAGGTTACGCACATAACGCTGAGCAAATAGATTGTTCACATAGCCCGCAATCTCGTAGCGCGCGCCGGCACCAGTCCAGCCCAGACGCATATCCCACACACTATAGGCGCCCAGTACGGTGGTAGGCTGCTGCTCGTTGGTGAACTGCACATCGTCCTGCCAGCGCCCCGTTACCTGGCCATACAACGCCGAGCCTGAGTCAAATAGATGATCGTAACGAGTGGTCAAAGAAGCGCTGCGCTTGGGTGCGTTGGCCAGCACGCCGCCACTCACGTCCTGAGCATCACAGCTGCCGTCGCCATCGCTATCAATCGCCCCTCCCTCATTCGGCCCCTGACCGGGAAAACACTGGGTGATAAAATCGTTATAGATTGCGCGGTTAAACAGCACAGAGCCCACCACTGAAAGCTCCGGTATGGGCCGGGCATGGAACTCAATTTCTACACCGCGCGTCTCCAACTCGCCTGCGTTATCCAGCCGATGCGATACAATTGAGCCAGTATTTTCCAGATCTCTTATCTGCGCTTGAAAATCCTCGAAGTAAGTCAGAAAAGCCGTGGCGTTAAGCTCCAGCCTATTATTAAACAGTCGGGATTTTACGCCTACTTCGTACGACCTAGCCTTCTCCGGGTCAACCGGGTTAGCCAATGCCTGCGCGGGGTCTTCCCCGGCGACATCAAACGTAGCGCCACGATACCCCGTGGAGATTGCCGCATACAGATTGACGTTTTCGTTCCAGTCCAGCATTAACGCCAGCTTTCCCGTCACGGTTTCATCAGTAACTGTTGCCCGCGTAGCCGCAAACTCGCTGCTGGTTGCCGTCGCATTGGTTGTCGCATGCGCCAATCGCGAGGTACGCTCCAGCAGCACGCTCACCTCCTCATCGATAAAGCGCGCACCAACAGTCAAATGCCAACGATCGTCGAAATGCCAAGTGCCTTCAGCAAAAACACCAAGATTGCTTATATCCACCTCTGCATCGCGGGTATCGTACTGGCTCACCGCATCATTGCCGCCCAACCCGTCACCAATACCAATGGGAACCAGCCCTGGTGCCACCGTACCGGCAATCACCGCCGCAGACAGATCTTCAATCGCTCGGTCGTAATCTTCCGTTACGCGATTATCAAACCACAGCATTCCCGCCGTATATTCGAACACCGGATTGTTGGCGGAGGTTAACCGCAATTCTTGGGTAAAGGTTTCAATCTCTATTTCTGAATAATTATTACTCAGGTCCACTCGAGCACCATCGAGTGCAGCGGCAGTGATATTGTCATCGTTGATAGAACGTCGAAATCCTGTCACGGAGCTTAGCACCATGCTTTCCAGATCCCAATCCACCGCTAACGAAGCCGCCTTACCGTCCGCATCGGACACATTGTCACCCGCACTTCTGCCCTGCCGATTTTCGTCACTGAACTGTATCGGGCGACTGCGCTCGCGCAGCGACGGATTGCCACTTCGATAAGTGAGTACTTCACCTGTACCGTCCCGTCGCTGCGCCTCCAGATTAAGACGTAAGGACAAAGTATCGGAGGCGTTCCAGCGCAGCTTACCGCGCACCCCTAACTGCTCGGATTTTGGCACATGATCTGCGCGCGATACGTCTTCCAGATGACCATCACGCTGACTGGCAAATGCCGTTATCCGCAATCCCAGCGTATCTGTCAGCGGCCCGCTTGCGGTACCCTGCAGCTTTGTGAAACTACCGGGGAAATCATCGGGATGTTCAATATTGAAGCGCAGCCGAGCTTCAAATTCTTGCGCCGGATCACGGGTAATCACGTGCACCAGCCCCGCTGAAGCATTTTTCCCGAACAGTGTTCCCTGTGGTCCGCGCAGTACCTCCACCCGCTCAATATCGGCAAAATCAAAATTCATCTGACTGTTTCGCGCTAACGGCACGCCATCGAGCATTACCGACACATTGGGTTCCACCGCGACACTGTAGACATTGGTGCCAACGCCTCGAATATTGACGGAGCTGTTAATGTAAGCATCAGCGGTAAAACGCAATGACGGTACAATCTTCGCCAGATCTTCAATATTGTTGATTTCACTGGCTTCTATTCGCTCGCGTCCCACCGCGCTTACCGCCATCGGCACATCCTGAAGATTTTGCTCTCGCTTCTGGGCCGTCACCACCACCTCTTCAAGCTGGGCTCGAGCCTTTAACGGAAGGAAAAGTGTGGGCAGCAGGGCTGCCAGCAACGGCACAAGTAACTTGTTCATACGTTCAGCTTCGTTGTTATGATATTTCAACGCGGGAATCCGCCGTGCCTTCCCACCCCGATGCTGCTATAGTAGCGGTTAATATAAGACAACACTGTTGCCTAATAAGCAATACCTCTTTTGGAAACCCGGTACAGACACAAAGACAGCCTCATGAAGCGACTTAAACCAGACACCGCCCGCTCTGCACGCTTTTCAGCCCTGAAAGATGCCGCCTATGCAGACGGACATTGGGTCAGCACCACACTGGCTGATGCCCTGCGGGAAGCCGCCAATACCACCCCTGAGAGAGTACTTTTGGTAGACGGTGATGTGCGGCTCGACTGCAGGACCCTGCACACTCAGGCAAGCCACCTGGCCAAGTTGCTACTATCCAGGGCACCCAGCGGCAGCGTCGTGTCATTTATGCTACCGAACTGGCATGAAGCCGCTGTCATCTACCTAGCATCAACCTTGGCGGGCATGGTCGCCAACCCGGTGCTACCCAATCTACGTGGTCGCGAACTGCGCTTTATTCTTGAGGACGCCGACAGCCGATTTCTGTTTGTTCCAGCCCAGTTCCGTAAATTTGACTACCGCAGCCTCGCCGATGAGGTAATCGCCGAACTGGAGCTGCCTCCTGAAGTGATCGTTCTGCGCGGCAGCCCTGGTCACCATACCGCCTTTGACACCCTGCTCCAGGCCGAGACGCCCGCCATCGAACTCCCCAGACTGAACCCGGACGATATCAGAATGGTGATGTATACCTCTGGCACCACCGGCCGCGCCAAGGGCGTGCTGCACAGCCATAACACCCTACACGCCCTGATACAGCAGCTCGGAAAGCACTGGCGCATAGATCAAGGCGATGCCTTTTTAGTGCCCTCGCCCATTAGCCATATCGGCGGTTCAATTTATGCGTTTGAGTGCCCCTTGTTGTTAGGCAGCCGCGCGGTATTGATGGAAGCCTGGCAACCAGAACCCGCTATCGATCTGATGGAAGCCGAGGGCTGCACCCATATGGCCGGAGCCACGCCATTTCTGGAACAGTTGTTGGCAGCGGCACGTAGCAAAAACACGCACCTGCAAAAACTGAAAACCTTCATCTGTGGCGGCGCCGCCGTACCGCCACAATTGATTCGTGAAGCCGCAGACTACTTCCCCAATGCCTGCGTTACCCGAGTTTACGGTTCTACTGAAGTACCCGTAACCACGGTTGGCGCACCTCTGCCTAACGAGCTGGAATTTGCTGCAGACACCGATGGTCGCGCCGGCATCGCTTTGATCAAGCTGACAGAACACCCTGCGGCGCTACCGGGCGAAGGCGAGATCTGCGCCAAAGGTCCGCAGATGTTGTTGGGCTATTTACATGCCGAAGACGACACTAAAAGCTTTGACGACGAAGGCTATTTCCGCACCGGCGATATCGGTCGCTATATTGGTGACTACATACAAGTCACCGGCCGAGCCAAAGATATCATCATTCGCAACGGCGAGAATATTTCACCCAAAGAACTCGAAGACTTACTGCTGGAACATACCGATATTGTGGATATCGCCATCGTCGGCCGCCCTCACCCCAAAACCGGTGAGCGGGTTTGCGCGGTCATTGTTGCCGAGGGCGACAAAATGCTAGATGTGAAAGCCCTGCTTGAGTTTTTGGTGGCGCGCAATGTGGCCAAATTCAAGATACCGGAACAGGTAGATATATGGGAGAGCCTGCCTCGCAATGCCTCAGGCAAGGTGCTCAAGCACGAAATTCGCGCTGCGTTGATTAAAAACAGCAAAGACTGAACCATCGGCTTGTACAGGCTTTAGATCTATGACCTGCCAGATCATTCAATGGCAACACCCTTACGCCGTTTATACTTTTTAACGACCTGTCCCGCCTTGCTGCACAACAGCTAAACTCGTTTGTTATTAAGTTCCTGACCCTCACGGCGAAGCCTTACGCTTAATGGCCTCGTGCCGAAACTTGAATAGCGTTGCCAAACGATCTTCATCAAGCGACTCGGTATCAAGAAAGGCATTTTCGATATTAGATTTATCGATTTCCGTCATCTGGCGTCACGTAGTTTTTGACGCTCAGCCACAATCAGTAAACGCCAGTTACAGCTTTGTGCCTATGGATTAATCGACAAAGCGTATGCATTTTTCCGCGCGGGTCGACTGCTTCCGGGCAAAACGGCACCGGAAGCAGAATCCACTCAAGCCGTTTCGCGCTGCTGCTGAGCTGCGGACACATGCGGCGCCACCCATTCCCCTGGACGCTGTTCCGTTGCTGCGGCGTTCTCGAACGTTGGCAAACCGTTCACCAAAGTCAGACGCATAGGAGCTGAGTCGCGTGTCCAGCGCCATGTGAAATTGCCATCACCCATGGGCACGTCATAAACCTTTTTAAGGTCTCTCTCCGCAATCTCGTCCAGCGAAAACACCGCAATATCCGCCCGTTTGCCTACCTGCAGGCTACCGCGATCCCGGAGACTAAAATGGTCGGCAAGCTTGCCAGTCTGCACCCACACCGCTTCTTCAAGGGTGATCTGTCCTTTGGCAACAAACTCGGTAAACAATCGAATGTTTTCACCGCCGCCGCACAGCATCTGGCCGTGCGCGCCAGCATCACTGATATTGCCGACCGACTTTTTATCACGGATCAGGCTGATCACCATGTCGGTATCCATTTCGAAAGGCGGCATGGTGACTGTTGATTCAAGACCATTGGCAATCAGCCACTCCGCCATCGCATCAGAGACATGCGGCGCACCAATCTGCTTTGCATATTCGCCCAACGTCACGCCAATTGGCCCCGCATTATTCTCCGAATTAAGCAATAACATGTGCGGTGCCCGAGCCTTGGCAAAGGGCGAGAATTCAAATACATCGTTATCCCAAGACGCCCGAGCGCGCTCGCGCCAGCTGTCGTCCTTCAGCAGTGCCCGTTTGGCGTCGTCACCTTCTGCAAGGACAACCTCGTGCCAGACATAGTCATTGGATTGGGCAAACAACAAAGAGCTTTGCACACTGGCCGTGGACGTCACTGGGATATGCGCATAGCCCGTCCAGAAGTCACGACCTTCAGTTTTCAGCCGTTCGTGCATGGCAGCCAGTGGTGCCTGAATTCCCATCAGATCGCGCTGGAAAACCAGAGTTGGCAGGCCAGCCCACTGAACCCTGATATCAAGACCTTCTGTCAGCCGGGCAATACGTTCAAGCTGGTCGGGCGCTGCCATATTGCGGAAAGTATCGACAATTACCTGAAAGCTGACGCCGGGATGACGTGCCATAACTTCAAAAAGAGCGCGAAACTCCGCGTCGTCCGCGTGCAGAGAGGGTACTGGCCGGTTCTCGCCGTCATGGTCCATCAAGTTAGTTGATAGCCCCAACGCTCCCGCCGCAAGTGCTTCATCCAGCATAAATGCCATGCGTTCGATCTCATCGGCTGTCGCCGCGCGTTCCCAGGCTTCCATCCCCATTACCGCAAGTCGCAGCGCGATGTGACCACAAAAGGCTGCATAGTTAGCGGGCAAAGATGCGTTGCGCTGCATAGAAGCCTGGTATTCAGGCCAGCTGCGCCAGTCCCAGGGCAGCTCTGTCATAAAGGGGGATTCTGGAATATCTTCAAAGAACGAAAAAATACCGACCACTTCCCTGCGCACCGCTTCGTCGTCAGGCACTGGCGCCACGCTGAAACCGCAGTTACCCATGATAACGGTGGTCGCCCCAAAACCCGGCAGGGGGTCCAGTGTCTGATCCCACCACATGGCTCCATCGAAATGGGTGTGGGATTCAATAAACCCGGGGCTGACAATACAGCCGCTGGCATTTACCACCTCTTCTCCATCGTTTGGCGATAATTCGGGGGCAATCGCTTGAATAGCTCCATTGGCAATACGCAAATCACCACGGTAGGCCGGCGCGCCTGTGCCATCAACTATCGTGCCACCTTGAATCAATCGAGCTGTGGGATCTTGAGCAGACATGATCACTTTCTCCTGGTCGTCTTTTTATTCGAATAACTTTAATGATTTTACCGGGCGACTCGACTTGCCAAACGCCCTGATATCAGGCTTCACTATGAATATATGCCTGATTAGCACTAGCCGGTAGAAGGATATGACCAAAGACTTTAACGATATTACTGAAGCCGGTGAGCTGCAGCAGACAGCGATGACTATGCTGAGGGTGATTCAGCGCCACAACCTACCCGAACAGCAGTTGCGCCGCTTCCATCATTACTTCGTGAATCGCGGCGTTAGCGTGACATTGGCCGTTTTTCGAGACTGGATTACCCAGATCCAGCGCGAGCTCGATAGTCAGGCCTCATTAAAAGAGCTTGCCACCCATTGGACAAAAAGACTGGGCGAACGCGACACATTTACCCAACAGGAAGCCGAGGAATTTCACCACCAATACGCCTCGGTACTCGACACCAACGCCATTATTCGCCAACCTGTTGTTATCGGTCTTGCCGAACGTGAAGCGGGCAGCCCCTTCGATGTAGAGCTATCCCAACCGGCGCGGAATATTCGCTGGGTTATTCTGTACACCGTAAAAGGTCAGGCAACGCTCAAAGCCGGAATCCGTGATATGCGTATTGGCCCCGGCGATGTACTACTGCTGCCACCCAATGCCATGTATCACCTCAACCGCTCCCCAGACAGTGCGCGCTGGAACCATTACTGGCTCTCCTTTCATCCGCACACAGACTGGCGTCACCACCTTGATTGGCCTATGCCAGCGCCCCATGTCGGCCATGTAAATGTTCCACAATCTGAGAGAAATCGCATACGGACAATACTCAACGACCTTATGGATAACAGCCTTCACCCCACCGCCGTCATGCACGACCTAGAAGCCAATCTACTGCTCCAGTTCATTCTGCGCTGTCGCAGTTATTTCCCCGACTCCCACCATCGGGTTAGCGACGAGCGTGTCGAAAATGCGAAGCGTTTTGTGGAAGAACATCTGAGCGAGGCATTTACCCTGGAACAAGTGGCAGAGGCGGTATATATGTCGCCGTCGCGACTGGCGGCCCTGTTCAAGAGCCACACGGGGCTGAGCGTGTTTAGCTGGCGCAACGAACGCCGACTGATTCAAGCGGCGCATCGATTGCGCAGCAGTGACGAGCCCATTTCCAGTATTGGCACACAGCTTGGCTTTAGTGACCCCACGTATTTTTCACGTACATTTCGCCAACATATTGGCTGTAGCCCGAAACAGTATCGCAACCAGCAACAAAGTGACCTTGTCGGGGATCCAATAATCTAAAGCCACAAAAAAGCCCGCGCGAGGCGAGCTTCTTTGCGAGTTACAATGGAAAACCAAACCTACTTTTTCAGTTTATACGCCACCACCGAGTCACCCAGGGTGGAACCAAACATGCTGTGGCCACCCGTTGCGATAACAATGTACTGCTCACCATTTACCTCGTAGGTTACCGGGACCGCCACGGCAGCCGCCGGTACCTTGGTGCGCCAAAGTTCCTTGCCGGTCTTGAGATCGTGAGCGCGAAAGACATCATCGATGCTGTACCCGATAAAGACCACGCCACCGGCGGTGACCAGCGGGCCACCCGCCCCCGGCATGCCGAGATTGGTGTCAATAAACGGAATGGGGAATGGCATCATCGCTTCAAGGCCGCCCAGCGGTACTTCCCATACCTTTTCTTTCTTGACGATATCCACCGCCACCAGACTCGCCCATGGCGGCGCTGAACAGGGCGTTCCGAGTGAGGACATTAGCGGCTCTATGGTGGGAATATAGGGCGAATCCAATACGTCGAAGGTCATGGACAGACCTTCGACATTCTGGCCGTCCTCCTTTTTCACATTGGATTTTTCACGCGGCGTCAGCTTCACAATCATCGGCATGCGGTTTACCGGCACCACCATGATGTTGCTCTTTGGATCGTAGCCGCCGCTACCCCAGTTGGGGCCGCCACCGGCAGAAGGCATAAATACCGTGCCTTTCTCGCTAGGCGGGGTATAAATCGGGCCGTAGTTCAGCCCTTCAACTTTCTTTTTACAAAAGTGGCGATCGATCGGGGTAAAGCCCCACACATCGTCCAGATCAAACTTCTGCGGCACCAGCGCCGGCATTCCCACCGGGAAGGGTTGGGTTGGCGACAGCACTTCTCCTTTTACAAAACCTTCCTGCGGAACCGGGCGCTCTTCAATCGGCACCAGCGGTTCGCCAGTTTCGCGATCAAAGATGAACACCAACCCCATCTTGGTGTTTTGCAGCAACGCCGGCACCATCTCGTCGCCCTTCGGGTAGTCGATCAGCATCGGGCGCGCGGGTATGTCGTAATCAAATACGTTGTGGTGTACCACCTGAAAGTGCCAGGCAATTTCCCCGGTACTCGCCTTCAGGGCGACGACCGAGGTGGTGTAGTTGTTGTCGCCCACACGTTCGCCGCCATAAAAATCGCTGGACGTACTGGTGGTAGGCAGGTAGACCATATCGAGTTTTTCATCGACCGCCATCGACGACCAGACGTTACCCTGTCCAAAATTTTTGGTGCCGTCTTTCCAGGTTTTCATCGCCGGGTCACTGGCGTCGCGAGGCACAGGATCCCACTGCCACAGGAACTTTCCGGTGCGCGCGTGATAGGCCATAACGCGACCGCTGGGCGCTTTAACGCGCTGGTTATCGGCCACCGATGAGCCGACCACAATCACATCGTTAATCACCGCCGGGTGCGAGGTGGCAATCACTTCGCCGGGCATGATTTCCGGCTTATCGATGGGAATATCCACTTCGCCCATCTCACCAAAACCTTCACAGGGTTTGCCGGTTTTGGCGTCTATCGCCAGCAAACGATAATCCGCCGTGCCCAGCAGAATACGCGACGCACACGCTGCACCCGCCTCGGCCTGTTTGTCTACCCAGTGGGAGATACCCCGGCACTTGCGCATACCAATGCCGGTTTCCAGCGGGTCTTTCGGGTCGAACATCCAGCGCTGTTTGCCGGTAGCCGGATCAATCGCAAAAATCTTGCGCTTGGTGCTGCAGATCATCAGGTTGCCATCGACCAGAGTAGGCTGGTCTTCAAAGGCGACCAGTTTGCCGGTCAGATCCTCAGGAGGCAGGTCTCCAGTGTGGAATTCCCAGGCCAGCTCAAGGTTGGCCACATTGCTCGCATTAATCTGGTCTAGCGATGAAAACTGGGTGCCTGACTGGTGATCGGCAAAACTGGCTGAGAAAACAGGAGCACTGGACAAGGCTCCGATCAGGCCGATGCCGGCTGCTTTTTGCGTTAACCTGCTGATCATAATTGGGGTCTCTATGCGTTATTGTCGGCGCGCATGCGTCGCTATTGATCAACATCATTGTATAGTTGTGAAACACTGTGGGTCAATTCGCGTCACCCACGCGCAATGAATTAGTAATCTTTTATGCATGAGTACGGCGGCGCGCTCGCGCAAAGCACAAGCAGGATATAAAAAGGACCCGCCGAAGCGGGCGGTCACAACGACCAAGGAAGGGAACCGTCGAGACGCTGCCGGCGCAGCGTCTTAGTTGTGCAGGGGAATTACTTGTTGGTTGGAAAGGCGAAACGAACACCTTCGCTCGACCCGGCTGAAGGCCAGCGCTGGGTAATGGTTTTGCGACGAGTATAGAAACGCACCGCGTCCGGGCCGTAGGCGTAAAGGTCGCCAAACAATGAGCGCTTCCAGCCGCCAAAGCTGTGATAGGCCACCGGCACCGGCAGCGGTACATTAACGCCCACCATGCCGACCTTGATGTTGTCAGTAAAGTAGCGCGCGGCTTCACCGTCACGGGTGAAAATGCAGGTACCGTTGCCGTACTCGTGATCGTCTATCAGCTGCATGGCTTCTTGCAGGGTTTCCACCCGCACCACACACAGCACTGGACCGAAGATCTCTTCCTGATAGATTTTCATTTCCGCTGTTACGTGATCAAACAAACAGCCGCCGAGGAAGAAACCCTTGTCGTGACCTTCCACTTCCAGCGCACGACCGTCTACAACTAAAGTGGCACCTTCTTTCACTCCCAGATCCACGTAGCCTTTCACCTTCTGCTGGTGGGCAGAAGTAATCAGCGGCCCCATATCATTGCTGACGTCGGTACCGGGGCCAACTTTCAAATCAGCCATACGGGTTTTCAGTTTTTCAATTAGCGTATCTGCTGCCTCATCACCGACAGCAACCGCAACTGAGATCGCCATGCAGCGCTCACCGGCTGAACCGTAAGCCGCGCCCATCAGGTTATCGGCAACGTAATCCGGGTCGGCGTCGGGCATAACTATGGCGTGATTTTTCGCGCCACCCAATGCCTGGCAGCGTTTGCCATTGGCAGTCGCCGTGCTGTAAATGTACTCAGCAATCGGGGTAGAACCCACAAACGAGATCGCTTGAACGGTTTTGTTCGCCAGCAAGGTATCCACGGCCACCTTGTCGCCATTAACCACGTTGAATACGCCGTCGGGCAGTCCCGCTTCCTGAAATAGCTCCGCAATGCGCATCGACGCCGAAGGGTCGCGCTCAGAAGGCTTCAACACAAAGGTGTTACCGCACACGATAGCCATGGGATACATCCACATAGGCACCATCGCAGGGAAGTTAAACGGCGTAATTCCCGCCACAACCCCTAACGGTTGAAATTCGCTCCAGCAATCGATATCCGGACCGGCGTTCTTGCTATGCTCACCTTTTAATAGCTCCGGAGCACCACACGCGTATTCCACAACTTCAACACCGCGCTGAAATTCGCCCATGGCATCATTGCTCACTTTGCCATGCTCCGCCGTAATCAGCGCAACAATTTCGTCGGCGTGTTTTTCCAGCAGTTCTTTAAACTTGAACATCACGCGGGCACGTTTCAGCGGTGGCGTATTGCGCCAGGCTGGATACGCAGCTTCAGCAGCGGCAATTGCAGACTCAACGGTCTGTTTGCTGGCCAGCGCAACCTGCTTCTCCGGTGAACCGGTGGCAGGATTGAATACATCCTGTGTGCGCTCAGCATCAGCAACATGTTTGCCACCGATAAAATGCCCGACTATGGTCATATCTGCTACCTCTAAATTTGCGTTAAGCCTGCCCGCCAGTGCCGTGGAAAGCGCGCGGAGAAAGCCCGTAAATGAACAGTGGCGACCATTATACTGTTGTACAGCACTGTTGACCAGAAGCAGTTGCGCAGTGTAGTCTGATCAGGCTCCGGTAACTGCGGGTGAGCGCTTGTAGCAACATGTGAACACGGCCCTCTATTCCCGCAAAGAAAATTCACAGGCCTTTGTTTTAAATGGTCTTTTTGAACACTAACAGAAACCCGGTTGCCGACTGCGAGCCAGCTATGGAGTTTTCTCAGCAATGAATTTTGAACTTTCCGACGACCAGAAAATGATGCGCGACACCTTCGCGCGCTTTCTGACAGAACAGAGCACCATGGAACGTGTGCGCTCTGCCCAGGACACCAACGGCTTTGACGCCGCATTGTGGAAGGGGCTGGCTGACATGGGCGCCCTGTCGCTGAGAGTTCCCGAAGACGCCGGCGGCATGGGGCTGGGCATATTTGATGCCGCCGTACTAATGGAAGAAGCCGGCCGCACCCTTGCCTCTGGGCCGCTGGCCGAAGCGTTAGTCGCGCTGCGCGTGGCCGGCCTGCTTGGCGCCGACAACACCCTGCTCGAATCTGCTCTGCAGGGCGACCAGGTCATCACGCTGGCGTTGAACGACGTAGCAAGCCACGCCAAGCAATGGGTAGCCGGTGGCGCTGTAGCTTGCGCTGTAGTCGCCAAGAAAGGTAATGACATTTGCCTCTTCACACTAAGCGACACCAAACGCGGCGAAGAGACTTTGGCGTCTACCGCGCTTGCCGAAATTGATTTCAGCAACGCCCAGTGCACGATTCTTGGTAGCGATGAGACGGCGCAAACCGTCTTTGCTCAGGCAATTGAGGAGTGGAAGCTGCTGCTGGCGATCGCACTGAGCGGCCTGGCGCGTCAGGCCGTGCAAATGGCCGCCGATTACGCCTGTGAGCGCAACGCGTTTGGCCAACCCATCGGAGCTTATCAGGCCATATCCCACCCGCTGGCCGATCTGATCACTGAAGTCGACGGTGGCAAATTCCTCGCCTGGAAAGCCATTCACGATATCAAACACAATCTCAATGATGCCGCTGCACAGGTGTCCATGGCCTTCTACTGGAACGCCGACACTGCCGCCCGCGCGGTCACCCAATCGCTGCATACTTTTGGCGGCTACGGTCTGGCCACCGAATACGATATCCATCTGTACAACCTGCGCGCCAAGGCGTGGCCGCTGGTAGCGGGCGATCCGGGCAACTACCTCGAAGAGGCCGGACGTCGCCTGTACGCCAATGAACAGGTTGCGCTGCCGGATGTGGGCGAGGTCGCGATTGATTTTGATCTGGGCGACGAAGCACGCGCTATGGCCAAAGAGCTGGACGACTTGTTCAATCGCATCCTCACCCCGGAACTGCGCGCCAAGGCCCACTACTCATTCGACGGTCACGACCCAGGTGTGCATAAAATTCTTGCAGAAAACCGCTTCCTCTTCCCCGCCTGGCCCAAGGAATACGGTGGCCGTGAAGCCGAGCCCTATGTAGTCAGCGCGCTAAGTAAAGTGTGGGAAAAACAGGGCTGGACCGGACATCCGACCAGCACCACCATGCTGGTTGGCACCATGATTCGCAAATGCGGCAATGACGAAATGAAGAGCGATATCCTGCCAAAAATCGTCGCCGGCGAAGCGGTATGCTCGCTGGGTTACTCCGAGCCCGGCTGCGGTTCCGACGTGTTTGCGGCCAAAACCAAGGCCACCCAGCTGGAAGACGGATCTTGGCGAATTGATGGCGCAAAGATGTGGACCAGCGGCGCTAACATTGCCGACTATGTACTGATGCTGACACGCACCGATCCGGATCTGCCCAAGCACAAGGGCCTCACCATGTTTGTCGTACCTCTGGACACGCCCGGCATTGAAATCCACCCGGTACATACCTTCCAGGATGAGCGCACCAACGCAACCTTCTACGACAATGTCGTGATCCCCGACAAATATCGACTCGGAGAGGTTAACGGCGGCGTGAAAGTGATGGCAGCGGCGCTTGAGCTAGAACACGGCGGTGGCTTTATGAAGAGCCAGTTTGCTATGACCGAAGCGGCTGAAGAGCTGTGTCAGGAGCTTGATTTACTGCAAACCAGCAACGCACAGAAGCGTTTGGCACGCAGTAAGATGCACGCTTACATCGGCGAGGTACTGGGCAACCGCGCCCTGTGGACAGGCGTAATGGGATTGGAAAGCAAAGCCTACGGCCCTATGACCAAAATGTTCTCTTCCGAAAAATTCCAGTCTGATTCACGCGATCTTCTCGACCTGACTGCGCCGCACTCGCTGTCAAAACGCGAAGGCCCGGCCGGTGAACTCAACCTCGCCTACCGACACGCCCACGGCACCACCATTTACGGTGGGACCAGCGAGGTGCATCGCAGTATGATTGCCGAGCGGGCACTGGGTCTGCCACGCACTCGCGGATAAGAGAAAACAAAGGAAATCATGATGAGCGAAGCACCTCACCTGCTGGTCGAACAGAAAGACGGGATTCAGATCACAACCCTGAACCGGCCGGACAAACTCAATGCACTTACCGGCCAGACCATGCGCTTGTTCGAAGAGGCCTTGATCGGGTTTCGCGACAACCCGGAACTGAAAGTCATGCTGGTGCGTGCCACCGGGCGCTACTTCTGCGCCGGCGCCGACCTGCGCGACCGCTCCGACGACAAGCCTGCTCACACACCGCGCGAGATTCGGGAAAAGCACCGCCTGGGCCTGCATGGCATGCATCGCATCTACGACGAAATGGAACATATCGAAAAACCCATCGTCGTTGCCCATCAGGGCACCTGTGTAGGTGGTGGTCTGGAGCTGTCGCTGTCCTGTGATTTCCGCCTGGCCGCCAAGAGTGCGAAATACGCCTTTCCCGAAGGGAAAATGGGTGTGTTGCCCGCCTCCAATGGCGTCTCGCGTTTAACCCGGGTGATCGGTGCACACTGGGCCCGCTATCTGATTATGGCCAACCTGCCCGCCGACGCCGACCGCGCTCTGACCATGGGGTTGGTACACGAAGTGTTCCCCGATGAAAGCTTTGAAGACGATGTAATGAGCTTCTGCCGCCATCTGGCTGAACAGAATGGCGAGCAGATGGGCGCCGCCAAAATTGCCATCGAACTCTGCGCCGAACTGGGCCGCGACCAGTCGCGTCATGTTGAACGCATGGCCAACAGCGCACTGATGCTCAGCCCTGATTACCTCGCCCGCATTGAAGCCTACGTCAAGAGCGTCGGTTCAAAAAAAGACTAACCCTCGGGTATACGGAAAAACAATCTCATGGATTTTGCCTGGACCGACGAACAGAAGGCCTTTCGCGCCACTGTTCGCCAATTTCTGCAAGACAACCTGCCGGACAACTGGGAACACATCGCCCACGGCCCCGCCTCGAAAGAGCAGACCACCTTCGCCAAAACTTTCTGCGGCAAGCTGGCCGAGCAGGGTCTGTTGGTGCCACACTGGCCGGAAGAATGGGGCGGCCGCAATGTTGACCCGTGGATCGCGTTCATTCTGGCCGAAGAAATGTGGATGGCCGGCGAACCCCGTGGCGGCCAATACATGAACGTAAACTGGATTGGCCCAACCATGATGCTGTACGGCTCGGACGAGCAGAAACAGCAGCATATCCCGCCGATGGCACGCGGCGAAACCCTGTGGTGTCAGGGTTTTTCCGAACCGGAATCCGGTTCCGACCTGGCTTCACTGCGCACCAAAGCCGACAAAGACGGCAATGGGTACCGCATCAACGGCCAGAAAATCTGGACATCCTACGCCGGCGATGCCGATACCTGCTTCTGCCTGGCGCGCACTAACCCCGGCAAAAACGGCATCTCCATCTTTCTGATTCCGATGGACACCCCAGGCATCACTGTGCGCGATATTCCGAGCATTATCGGTGAAGGCGATATTCACGAAGTGTTTTTTGACGATGTGGTCGTACCCGAGACCGCTCGCCTCGGCGACGAAGGTCAGGCCTGGGAAATTGTCGGTAAAGCCTTGTCGTTAGAGCGAGTCGGCATCCCCCGCTTTGCACTGGCATCTACCACATTGAGAAAAGCTGTAGAGCTGCTCAAGGCCGAAGGTCGGTTTGGGCTCGGCGCGGTAGATCAGGCCGCCAAGGCTCACGCTGCCTGCGAAGCCGCCCGTCTCTATAGCTACAGTATTATTGACCAGCGAGCCAAAGGCCGTATTCCAGGTCCGGAAGCGAGCGTGGGGCGCTTTGCCACCGTCAATTGCGAACGCATGGTGGCGGATTTTGTGGTGGAGCATGTACCAGAAGCGATCAGCGGCCAACACCCAATGTTGCTCGCCCACCATCAGCGCGGCATCGTTGCCGGCATCGCCTCCGGTGCCGCCGAAATACAGCTCAACCTGATTGCCACCCAATACCTTGAACTACCGCGGGAGCCGCGCTGATGGATTTCGAACTCAACGACGATCAGCTCGCGGTAACCAGTGAGCTGGAAAAGCTGGCAGGGCAATTCGCTACCTCGCCAGTCGATTTTCACGGCTTTGCGTTAGCCAGCCCCGAGCTGGAACAGCAACTGGAAGACAACGGCTTTTTTGAGCTCGCCACGATGGAAGGAATGGGGCCGATTACCGCCGCATTGGCCGTCGAGCGCCTGGCCAAACTGCCTTACACCGCTGAAATCGCGCTATCTATGCTGGTTCGCCCTGCGCTAAACATGGAATTGCCACGCCCCTTTGCGGTGGTGGAAAACTCTCGCCCCGGCCGCTTTGTCGCGACAGCGAAAACAGTACTCGTGATTGACGGCGACAACGTTAGCGTTGCCCACCCTTCTGCCGATCAGGTAGAGAGCTTGCCCGACTCGCTCTTCGCCTACCCCATGGCGAAACTGAAAAGCGATGTAGAACTCACTGCGCTATCTGCTGAAGAAGCCGACACCGTCAAAACCTGGCTGCGCATCGCCAATGCCTGTGAGATGGCCGGGCTACTGCAGGCTGCCATCGACGCCACAGTGGAACATGTTAGCGTGCGCAAGCAGTTCGGCCGCCCGCTGGGCACCTTTCAGGCGCTGCGCCATAGACTGAGTGAGTGTACGGTACTGGCTGGCGGTGTACGTTGGCTTGCGCTAAAAGCGGCCTGGAGCGGCGATGCAGGCGAAGCTGCCATGGCATTACTACACGGCCAGGAAAGCGCCCTGCGCGTGGTGTATGACATGCATCAGATGTCTGGCGCTATGGGCATGACACTGGAGATGGATCTGCACCTGTGGACTTATCGCCTGAAAGCCCTACTCAGTGATTTGGGTGGTCGCGGTGGTCAGGCTCAAGCCGTAGCTCAATACTGCTTTGACGCCGCATGAGCGAAGCCAGCACCTTTGACAGCCTGCGTGCAGCGGGTTGGACGGATCTCACCACCGAAGGTTTTACCGGCTATGTCGGCCCCTTCTGGTTTCGCGGCGATGCCCACAACCATGAAGTCGGTATGCTGGTTGAAAGTCGTCACGCCAATTCCCATATCGGCACGCTCCACGGCGGCGTGGTGATGACCTTCGCCGATATAGGCCTTGGCAGTGCCATGTCAAAAGCATTGGGGGCAAAGGCGCGCGGCTATGTGACACTGTCCCTGCAAACCCAGTTTGTGTCGGTGGCGCGAGTCGGTGAATTTATTACCTGCAAGCCGGAAATCGTGCGTCAGGCAAGGGATGTTGTATTTATCCGCGGACTGATCAAAACCGGGGAAAAAACAATTGCGAGCGCCGAAGGGATTTGGAAGGAGATGGCGTCGGCCAGGTAATGCTAGCGGGGCAGCCCGCTAACAGAAAGAATATGGGGACAGCCCCCGGTTTTTGCTTTAGGCTAAACCCGTGCGCAATCAGGACAAATAATGACCCCTCCCCTTCGTATTCGCTATCAGACCATTGAAGTCGGCAACAACGACATTCACGTGTGTACACTGCGAGATCGCCAGCAGTTCAGCGACCCGGAAAGCCTCGCCGAGAATCTGGGCATTTCGTCTGCACTCTGGCCCATTTTTGGCGTAGTCTGGCCATCGAGCCTGGTGCTGGCCCATCACATCGCCGACTTTCAGACCGAGGGCAAACGCATTTTAGAAGTAGGCTGCGGAATCGCCTTATCCAGCCTGCTGCTCAATGCGCTAAAAGCCGACATCACCGCAACCGACTACCACCCCGAAGTTGAAGCATTTCTGGCCCGCAATACGCGGCTAAATGACGGTAAAACAATTGCCTTTGAGCGCGCCGACTGGGCAGATACCCAAAGCACGCTGGGTACCTTCGACCTGATTATCGGCAGTGATCTGCTTTATGAAGATGAACACATCGCCTTATTGGCGGAATTTATCCACCGCCATGCAAGACCTGCCTGTGAAGTGATCCTGGTGGATCCCGGCCGGGGCCGGAAGAACAAGTTCAGCCGGGCTATGGGCGCCAATGGTTTCAGCAGCAATCACATCAAGCCCTTGCACACCGACTACCTCGACGGCGTCTTCAAGGGCGACATTCTGCAGTTTGCCCGAAGCCTGTAGCCCCTTGTATTGGCCTGCGATCAGGACAGAGGGGGAGAACGCTCGGCCAACAATGCTTCCGGCGTCATATATTTGGTCGTACTCCAGCCACCGTCCAGCGCAATCGTCTGGCCATTGATATAACTGCCCTCTTTCGACGCCAGAAAAAATACCGTGGCGGCAACATCCTCCACAGTGCCCTCGCGGTCACAGGGCGTCAGCTCATGATTAATACGGCGGAAGGGTTCAGCGTCCCATGCAGCATCGGTCATTTCGGTGCGAATAACCCCTGGGGCAACCACATTGCTGCGAATACCCGCCGCACCGTACTGACAGGCAAAGGCCTGCATCATGCCGATCATGCCGGCCTTGGCCGCGCAATAGATACCGCCATCCAGACCGCCCAGCATGCCAAAGACCGAACCGATATTAATAATGGAAGATCCCGGTTTCATTACCCGCAGCGCTTCACGCCCGAAACGAAATGGCGCTTTCAGGCTGGTATCAATGACCTCGTCGATGGTTGCATCGTCAGTCTCCGCAGGTGGCGCCCACTTGCCGGCGCCCGCATTGTTTACCAGGCAATCAAGTCGTCCAAAGCGCTCCATGGCGGCGTCGACCGCCCGTTGCGGTGCATCGGTTGCGGTAACATCCGCAACCACAGTTGCAACGTCAGCCACGCCCTTCATATCGGCCACTAACTTATCGAGGCGGTCCTGGCGTCGGGCAACAGCCACAATATTCCATCCGTTACGCGCAAAATAGCGAACAATTGCATCGCCTATGCCTGCACTGGCACCTGTGACCAGCACCACCGGTTTGTCAGAATTGTTTGCCATTATCTGTCAGGCCTCCGTTCAGGATTTTATTTGCGACTTGCTGACCGATTCTAGGACGTATCGGTAGCCGCCGACGACCACTTCACCACTGCAGTGCAGTTGAGGGCATTTTGTAGCTCCGTTTCAGGCTAATCGACGGTGCGCTGCTAGCAAACCCAGCTCGCTTGCACTAACTGTCGAAACCGTGACACGACAAGTCGGGAATCCCTTTGGTGCTTATAGTTTGATGACCTTCATCCTGTGATGCCCCTGCCAAAAGGAAGAGCACCATGTCTTTTGAGTTGAATCGGCGCCTGGCCGCAAAACGCGAGTCTCTGCCTACGTCAGCCACCGTTGATGCGGTGAGCGCCGCTATTATTCGTGGCGCGCTGGAAACCGTATGCTTCGAAGCAGCCACGCATCTGGGGCGCGCCGCCTCGTCGCCTATTATCAACCAGTCTAACGAGCGCAATGCCAGTGTCATCGACGCACATGGTCGCTTGGCTTCGGGTTCTATCGGCACCCCACATCTGACTTTTGTATCGCAACTAACGGTTCGCTATGGGTTGGAAAAACTGGAAGAGTATGACTGGGGACCGGGTGATGTTTTCCTTGGCAATGACCCGGATTTCGGTGGCGGCCACCTACCCGACTACAACGTATACGCGCCGGTATTCGACGACCGCGGTGAACTGGTACTGATTCAAGCGCTGCAGGCTCACCAGGGCGACACTGGTGGAAAGGACCCCGGTGGCTTCACTCTTGAAGCTACTGACATTTTCACTGAGGGGCTGGCCATACCCTGTGTAAAACTGGTTCACCGCGGTGAGAAGCGCAAAGACATTATCAAGCTTATTGAACGCAATAATCGCTTCGCCTCCTTCTCGGGCGATCTGGCCGCCATGATCAGCGGCGTGCAATTGGGCGTTCGTCTGCTGGACGACGTTATTGAGAAATGGGGGGCTGACTCAGTTAAAGCTGCCATCAATTACAACATTGAACACACTGAAAAATGTTTCCGCGACGAAGTGAGTGCCTGGCCCGATGGCACCTATGAAGCCGATGTATTTATCGATCACGACACTCAGGGCACTAAAGACGTCAAAGTACATGTCGCGTGCAACATCGAGGGCGACCAACTCACCGTCGACCTGACCGGCACTGACGATCGTCAAGAGCTGGTTGGCGTGTGGAACACTTTCGCTAACAGTCGCGGCTATGTGATGACCCAGCTGTCGGCGATGGTTGACCCCGGCATTATCAAAAACGAAGGCCTGTTCAACGCCGTCGATATCATTATTCCGGAAGGCTGCATCGCGCATCCACCACCCAACAAACCAGCTGCCCTGGGTTCGTTCCACCCGGCCTGCGAAATCACCGAGGCAGTATGTGTAGCGCTGTCAGAAGTGGTACCAGAACGCGCTGCGCCGCAGGTGTATAAAATTGGCATGCCCAACGCGGTTATCTGGTTTGACGAAAACGGCATGATGCAGATGGATCAGGGAGTGGACGCACGCTCGATGGATGCCTCTGCGGTACAGGGGATCGATGGCTGGGGCTCCTGCCCCGTGTCGCTGGGCAATCTGCTGCTTTCGGAGGCCGAAGAAGCCGAGGCGCGAGGCCCCGTTATCAACCTCAGTCGGGAAATGACCACCGATGCTGGCGGCGCCGGTCAATGGCGGGGACAGCCGGGCAGCCTGAATGTAAAAAAAGTGCTGCAACCCACCATGGCCACCGCGTGGATGGTTTCATCTGCCCACCCAATGAACGGCATGTGCGGCGGCGATCCCGCCAGCCCCTACACAAACCATTTTGAAGTGGGCACACCGAACGAATACAAAATTGACCTGACGATGCAGGCTCAACTACCGGCCAATGCAGTGATCGCTTATCAGCACGGCGGCGGTGCCGGCTTCGGCTACCCCTGGTTGCGCGACCCGGAAGCCGTGAAAGAAGACGTACTGGACGACTATGTGAGCATAGAAGGCGCTAGGGAAAAATACGGTGTCGTACTGACTGGCTCACTGGATGACTACGATCTAACGGTGGATTTAGCCGCGACCCAGGCGCTGAGGAAAGAGATGGCTGCCGCGAAAGGAGTTAATCCATGAATTACCGCGTTGGTATAGATATTGGTGGCACATTTACCGACTTCGCACTATTGAAAGGCACGCAGGTTATTGTGCACAAGAATCTGAGTACGCCTGAAGACCGCTCCATCGGGGTAATGACCGGACTGGATACGCTGGCTCAGAAAGAAGGTTTGAGCCTCGCTGATTTTCTCAGCCAGTGCGACGCAATCGTGCACGGCACGACCATTGCCGATAATACGTTGATTGAAATGGACGGCGCTGTCACCGGCCTCATAACCACCGAAGGCTTCCGCGATGAACTCGAATACCGTCGCGGTTTCAAAGAAGATATTTGGGACACACGTTTGGCGCCGCCCAAACCCATTGTGCCACGACGTCGCCGACTAACCGTACCGGAACGCATACTGTACGATGGCTCGGTTTACAAAACGCTGGACGAGGGGGCGGTACGCGAATGCTGCCGCAAGCTCAAAAAACAGAAAGTTGAATCCGTTGCAATATCGCTGATCTTTTCGTTTGTAAACCCGTCTCATGAAAAGCGTGTAGCCGAGATAGTCGCCGAGGAAATGCCTAGCGTGCATCTCTCCACTTCCCACGAAGTATTGCCGCGTGCACCTGAATACGACCGCACTAGCACCACAGTTGTAAACGCCTACGTAGCACCACGGGTTACTTCCTACCTCGAAAAACTGGTGAGCCGGCTACAACAAGGCGGCTACAAGAATCAGCTCATGGTAATGCAGGCCAGTGGCGGCGTGATGACCAAAGAGTATATCGAGGGTTCACCCATTCGGGTATTGGCTTCAGGCCCGGCCGGTGGTGTGATCGGCTCAGCCCATGTGGGCAGCAAAAAAGGCTATCCCAACATCTTATGTGTCGACATGGGCGGCACCTCCTACGATATATCCGTCGTCGCGAACGGCAATGCGCCAGCTATCGCTGGTTGGAATATGCACCACCGCAACCTCGTGGGTGTACCCATGGTGCAGGTGGAAACGCTCGGCGCAGGTGGCGGTTCTATCTGTCATATCAACAACGGTGAGTTGCAGGTTGGCCCTGCATCCGCCGGCTCTGACCCAGGCCCTATCTGCTATGGTCGCGGCGGACAAAACCCCACCGTAACCGATGCGCTGCTGATGCTAGGCGTGCTATCGGCCGATTCAGAATTTGCTGGCGGCAGTTTCTCGCTGTCGGCAAAGGGCGTGCGCGAAGCCTTTCACTCAATCGGTGAGCGACTCGGCAGCAGCGCGGAAGAGATAGCCTTCGACGCCTGGCGGCTGGTAAACGCCAATATGATTCAGGCCATTCGTCGCACCACCGCCGGCAAAGGCATCGACCCGAAAGACATGGTAATGCTGGCATACGGTGGCAATGGTGCCGCATTTGCCGCGGTGCACGCCGAAGCGCTGGGTATAAACAGGGTACTGATACCCAAAGCCTCGCCCACTTTTTCGGCGCTCGGCACACTCGTTGCCAAGCCGAGTATCGACGAAGAACGCTCGTTTATCTGCCCTGCCAATGCACCAGATCTCAAAAAACTGCGCCAGCTATGGGAAGAACTGGAGGCGCGCGCGGTGAAATACTTTGCTGATGCCAATTTCCGCCAGTCAGAAATTCAATCTACCTACCAGATGAATATGCGCTATCGCGGTCAGAACTTCGCGTTGACGTTTGATATGGGACAGAACGATCTGAGTTTTCTTGATGACAACTTGGGTGGCAAGGCGATTGCTGCGTTTAACGAACGACATATGGCGGAATACGGCCATGTTCGCGACGAGGAAATTCCAGAAATCACCGGTGTGCGGCTGGCAACGTCCGTCGACACGCCAGCGCCCGTGGTAGACAGCGGCTTTACCACCACCGCCTTTGACGCAGAACACACCACTATCCGCAAAGTGAATTTAGGGCAAGGCTATCAGGACACGCCGATCCACCGCGGCGTAAATTTGCGTCCCGGTCACCGTATTACCGGCCCGGCTGTGATTGAGGAAACGTTCACCACTATCGTGGTCTATCCGGGGTGGATTGCGGTGCTTGATGATGCGGGCGACTATGAATTACGGCTACAGAGCGTGTGACCGTTCATTCAGCCGCCTCCCATACTTGGTACTTGGTACATCGCCTAACGCTGCCGTACTACAGCAGCCTATAGCGGCTTTCAATTGCAAGGTGCCCGGACTGCTAACGCAGCGACCAGCTCTCGTCGCGCTTGATGGCGCGACCATCTTTCTCCAGCTTTAATAGATGCGCTAACAACGAATATTGCGCTACCGGGTGCAACGACGGATCAACATCGTCATAAACCGGCACCACCAGCTCTTCCAAGGTCACACGATCAAAACCGGATAGCTTTTCCACCACTTTGGCTTCGCGTTTGAGCCGGTGACCAATCAGGTACTCCAACTCTTTTGCCGGTTCCGGAATCAAACCGCCGTGTCCGGGGGCGATATACGCCAGTGGATACTCAAGCATCCGGCGCAAAGACTCAATGTAATCCTTCATATCGCCCGCAGGCGGAATGATTACCACTGTTGAGCCCTGCATCACATGGTCACCGGTAAACAACAAACCACTGCGCTCGTGCAGGTAGCAGAAGTGATTTCCCACGTGTCCCGGCGAATAAATGGCTCGAAGCGTTTCGCCATCCACCGCAATGGCTTCATCGTGCTCTGGCTCGCGATCGGGCACGAAGCTCTCGTCCTGAAAACCGTCCTGCTCAATTACGGAGCCGATAATCGACGCACCGGTACGCTCACGCAGCAGTGCGGCACACGGTGAATGATCGGGGTGCGTGTGGGTGGTGACTATTTGCACCACCTCGCCACTGAGCTCGTCCACTGCCCGCAGAATTGCCTCGCAATGGGCAGGCTCCGCCGGGCCTGGATCAAGCACCGTGATCTCTTTACGGCCCAACAGATAAGTATTGGTGCCCGGCCCTGTCATCACCCCCGGGTTCGGTGCTACTACCCGGTGTATACCCGATGCCAGTTCTATGGCCTTGCCGTGGGTAAAATCATTCATAACTCAGACAAGTTGCTTGATGGGCACGTTCGGGTTTACGTCCGCGTCATAATCCACGCCGTCCAGCTCAAAGCCAAACAGACGCATGAATTCGTGCTTGTACCCGGCAAAGTCAGTCAGCTCACGCAGGTTGTCAGTGGAAACCTTAGCCCACTGTGCGGCCACCGCTTCCTGAATTTCCGGACGCAGCTCCAGATGGTCTTGTCGCAGACGGCCTTCATCATCAAGACGCGGCGATGCGTTATAGAGATTATCTTTAAACAGGCCGTAAATCTGCTCGATACAACCCTCATGACTACCGTCGGCCTTCATTTGTTTGAAAAGCAGCGCCAGATACAGCGGCATGATGGGAATCGCCGAGCTGGCTTGGGTAACGACCGCTTTCAGTACCGATACCCTGGCATCCCCGCCTTTTCCAGCTAGCTTTTTGCGGATATCCACCACACGGCGATCCAGGTCCTGCTTGGCCTGACCGATCGTACCGTGCCAATAAATATCCCAGGTTAACTTCTCGCCCAAGTAGGTATAGGCAGTTGTTTTGGCACCGGCTGCCAGTACCCCGGCTTCATCCAGCGCGTCAATCCACATCTGCCAGTCTTCACCGCCCATAACCGCCACCGTGTTGTCTATTTCTTCCTGATTCGCCTGCTCCAGGGAAACGTCCTCAACGATCTCCTTGTCAGTATTGACACCGCGCTGGGTCACACTTTTGCCAATCGGCTTGAGGGTAGACCAGTGCACTTCACCGGTTTTCGGGTGCTCGCGGCGTGGTGCGGCCAGGCTGTAAACCACAAGATCTACCTGACCCAAATCTGCCTTGATCTGAGCGATGGTTTTGTCTTTCAGCGCGTCAGAAAAAGCGTCACCATTGATACTCTTGGCGTACAGGCCATCGGCCTCGGCAAACTTGTGGAAGGCCGCCGAGTTATACCAGCCAGCGGTGCCCGGCTTCTTGTCCGTCCCTTCTTTCTCAAAAAAGATGCCCAGCGTTGACGCCCCGCAACCAAAAGCGGCTGTAATCCGCGACGCCAGGCCATATCCGGTGGACGCCCCAATCACCAAAACACGCTTGGGGCCGTTATCGATCGCGCCCTGTGCCTTTACGTAGTCGATTTGCTCTTTGACATTCGCCTCGCAGCCAACCGGGTGGCTGGTGACACACATAAAACCGCGTACGCGGGGTTTGATGACCATGCAGCTTATTCCTTTTACAATGAGCCTTTAGACAGGCCGCATTCTAGCAGCCTCATCCCGCCCGGACTAATGTTCGACGTCAACATTCCGAACGGCGGATTTTCTCAATATACCGGCTGAAAATGACGCTTTCACTGTGATTACCCTTCAATATGACACGCCCGCAGCATGGACAGAAACCGTGCTGGCTAACTTTGATACTTTTTTACTGGACCATGCAGCTGCCGAAAAAAAAGCAGCGGGCATGGCCATCTCTATGGCTTCCCACTACCCCGACAAGCCGCCACTGGTGGAGGCCATGGCTGATTTGGCGGTAGAGGAGATGAGTCATTATCGGGAGGTGGTGAAAATCATCCACCAGCGCGGCGGGCACACTGCCGCCGACGAACGCGACCCCTATGTCAATGCGCTGCGCAAACACCTGCGCAAAGGCAGTGAGGCCTACTTTCTCGACCGCCTGCTGCTCGGTGGCGTGATCGAGGCTCGGGGCGCGGAGCGTTTTGGATTGATTGCCGACGCACTTGAAGCGGGGCAACTGAAAACATTCTACAACTCCATCAGCCGCTCTGAAGAACGCCATCGCACGCTTTTCACCGACCTCGCCGCCCGCTACTTTCCAACCACGGCTATTGAACAGCGGCTCGCCCAATGGCTGCGCCTGGAGGCTGAGATTATTGCGGCCCAGCCCATTAAAGCCGCCCTGCATTGACGAACCAGAGATAATGCCCGCCGCTTACCTGTCACGCTACGCCGAACCTGACACCGACCTCGTCACCACACTGCCGGGGCAGTGGCAGTCGGCGTTGGTCACTCCTGCCTACAAAGAAACAGGTGCATTTCTCGATTCTCATACCGCTCCCGAACGGCTTTTGATATTGGTTGTAAACCGGCCCGACAATGACAGCGATACCCGCTGGGCACAGCAGCTACTTGAAATGCTGGGGGCGGCCAAGTGGCAACAGGCGCATATATCCCTGCATTGCGCGGAACAAACCGCCCTCAACGGCGACGTTTTACTCATAGACCGCTGCCTATCGGGACCGCCGTTGCCGGCCAAGCAGGGGGTTGGTCTAGCCCGGAAAATCGGCTGCGATATCGCCTGCCGGTTACATAGCCGTCAGCAGATTCTCTGCCCCTGGATTGGCAGCAGCGACGCAGACGCTCTGCTGCCCGGCCACTATGACACTGCATTGTCGGGTTTACCCACCGATGCAGCCGCCGCCATGTTTCCGTTTAACCATCGGCCCGAATCAGTGCCGGCATATGCTGTCACGCTCTACGAACTGCATATGCTCTACTACGTGTCAGGCCTACGCTTTGCCGGCTCCCCTTACGCCTGGCCCACCATCGGCAGTTGCATGGCTATCAATGTCGTTCATTATCAGCAGGCTCGGGGGTTTCCAAAACGCGCCGCCGGCGAAGATTTTTACTTGCTGGACAAGCTGGCCAAGCTGGGCGGTGTGGTCCACGTATCAGACCCACATATCGAGGTATCTGGCCGAGCCTCACAGCGGGTACCCTTTGGCACCGGGCCGGCGCTGCGCAAAATTGCAGACCTTGCGTCGACAGCTGCGTTCACGAGCTATCATCCAGCCAGTTTTGTGCTTCTAAAGGCCGCACTGGAGGCACTGCGCATGGCCGCAATTGACAGCGAGGTATGCCTCCAGCAAGCGGCACGCCATAACGCATGTGATTACAGTCATCTACGTTCACTGTGGCAGCAATTCCAATGTGATAACGCTATCGCCAATGCCTGGAAAAACAACCCCGACAACAAGCGTCGACAACGGGCTTTATTTACCTGGTTCGACGGCTTCAAATGTCTCAAATGGATCCATTCATGCCGTAGTCAGCACCCCGACATACCGCTAGAAAAAGCCCTGAGCGACGCGAACTGGCTCACAAGTTTTGGTTACAGTGCCGACAGCAAAAACCCGGTACATAGCATGCAGAACACGCTGGCAGACAACCAAGTGCGCGGCCCGGCCAGCATTGGGCCAAATCCCGCCAGAAATTAACATTTCAGGCCACCTTTTTTGGCTCTATCTGCCCTAGTCTTTCCGAAGTCCTGTGGTAGTATTCCCGACTGGCTAAAAATCCAAAATCAATGCCACTGGTGTTCTTCTGTCGTATCTAGAATAAAACAGGACGCGCCAATAAAAAGTCACAACTGATTCTCGGTATCTACCGAACCGCTGGAAGGGATTAACTATGAACAGATTCGCATTGAAGCTCACTGCGTTCCTGGGCAGCGCTGCCGTACCCTTGTTTGCCATTGCGCAAACGAGTTCAAATGCGGCACCCATCGCTCTGGAAGAAGTCATCGTAACAGCACAGAAAAAGGCAGAGTCGCTACAGGATACGCCAATATCTCTGACGGCGTTTGGTGCTGAGCGCCTTGAAACCGATGGCATCAACAGTCTCGCAGACATCGGTTCCAAGGTGCCCAGCCTGACCATCGAGCCCTTCCCCATCAACAACACCACACTGCGTATTTTTATTCGCGGTATCGGCATCTCAGATTCACAGGTTACGCAGGATCCGCCGGTAGGGATTTACGTTGACGGTGTCTACGTCGCCCGTGCAACTGGTACTGCACTGGACGTTGCGGAACTGGAGCGGATGGAAATACTGCGCGGTCCGCAGGGTACGCTGTACGGCCGTAACACCACTGGCGGTGCGGTAAACTTGATTACCAAACGCCCATCTGTCGACGCCTTTGAATTCAAACAAAAGTTTGTCTTGGGCAACCGCGACCTGTTCACCTCGAAAACCTCTGCCAACCTGCCGATTACCGACACACTGGCAGCCAAGGTCGCGTTCCTGACCACCAGTCAGCGCGGCTGGCTGGAAAACACCGGTCCGCAGAACGATCCCAGCAGCCCCGGTTTTATTGCCGGTGACAGCGAAGACTATTTTGGCAGCCGCGATGTACAAGGCTACCGTGTAGACCTGCGCTGGGATGCCACTGATTGGATGACAGTCGACTACGCCTACGACTTCTCCGATATGACCACGGTCAACACCATTTACCAGCCGGTCACCCCACCCTGTGGCGGCGATCCGTCGACCTGTAACAAGGGCCAGACCGATCAAATCAAGGAATCCAGCTCCTCTAGCACCACCTATAGCGACAAACGCCTGGACAGCCTGGCCAGTAGCGCGCCAATGGAAGATTCGGCCACTGAGGTTGAAGGTCACTCCATCACAATCGCCATGGATTTTGATACCTGGCAGATGAAATACATCGGTGCCTACCGCACGCTGGAAGACCAAGCTTACGCTGATCTGACGGGTGATGGCGATCCAGACTTCCGCCTCGACTCCAACGGCTACTGCGGTCCTGCCGCACAGGTTGCGGTGGGCGGATGTACCCCGCTGGTGGTTCCGGTTATCACCCAGGAGCAGACATCACACGAACTGCAGTTCACCGGCGATTTTGCCGATGGCCGCGTAGAGTACATCGTGGGCGCCTATTACTTTGAAGAAGAAGCCCAGGAAGACAACTCACCGCTGCACCACCAGCTGAGCGCGCCGATCGATTCCGATCCAAGTGGCTCCACTCGCATCGTTAACCTGCTGAGCCAGAAATACGATATTGAGAACGACTCCAGCGCACTGTTCGGTCAGTTCACCTGGACGCCAGCCATCTTAGAAGATCGCCTGCACTTGACCTTCGGCTACCGTCATTCTGAAGACAGCCGCTACGCGTTGAAAAACCAGCAGGATTTTGTCTATATCGAAAGCCCCCTCCTGGCTGCAGTGGGCGGTGCGGCAGAAGCCAGTAACCCGCTGGTTGCCACTTTCCTCGGCGGCGCAGGCATTCCAAACTCTGCCGATCGCGAGTTTGTGAATGTTGAGGGCGACAAGGATTTCTCTGATGACTCCTTCACCTTCACGGCAGAGTTTGATATCACCGACGACATCAACATCTATGCCAAATCTGTTGAAGCTTACAAATCGGGTGGTTACAACACTCGCGACCCGCAGCGCGACGGCAATCAGGGCCCGGCCTCTGATGGCACTGACTACGGATTTGGCTTCAAGGAAGGCTTTGATTCCGAGAAGGTTCAATCCTATGAAATCGGTGTTAAAAGCGAGCTGATGAACCGTCGTCTGCGTCTTAACGGCAACGTGTTCTACAGCGAGTACACCGACATCCAGCTGAACCAGATCCTGACTGGCACCGTAGCTGACACCAAGGTAAGCAACGCCGGTGAAGCAGAAATGCAGGGTATGGAAATGGATGTCACCTTCCTCGCGACGCGCGATATCCTGATGCTGTTCAACTACGCCTACCTAGATACCGACGTAACCAAGGCGACGTCAGCAGCTACTGGTGAAGACATCTCCGACACCTTCGTATTCTTCTCTGCGCCGCAGCACTCCTACACGCTGGCCGTAGACTGGACCATTGCCGAAGGTGACTGGGGTCGACTGAACTTTAACGTTAGCCATAACTTCATGGACGAGCGCAACGGTGGTTCACGCTCATTCAACGTGGCTAAAAATGGTGACAAGTCGCGCGGCACCTTCCTCGACGACTACCGCCTGACCAACCTGCGCCTCGGCGTTACTGGCATGCCTCTGTGGGGCGGTGTCTTCCAGGTAGCCGGTTGGGTCAAGAACGTAACTGACGAGGAATACCACGTCACTGCGATCGATAACACTCCGCAAATCGACCGTGCGGTTATCTGGGGCGAGCCCCGCACCTACGGTCTGGATTTGATCTACGAGTACTGAGCCACGACGCTTGACCAAAAGGGCTGCCTCGGCAGCCCTTTTTTTTGGTTCGCCATAAACAACTGTGCGGACAGGGTTTAGTTTTGATGCTCTCTATCGGCAGCTACCCTCCCCCAATCCTGCTCTAAAGTGAGAGGGTTCACTTTTTAGTAGAGGTGCGTACGGAACGGCTCGGATGGCCTCCTCTCCTCTTTGGGACAGGGGCAGGGCGAAGGAGCTCTTTCTGGAGCGCAGCTATATCACAACAAACGATGGTTGAAGCACTCGATTTCCACTCGAAGTTACGCTTAGCGTTTTATGGCCGGACAGTCGCAATGACCCCACCACAGCAGCGATCAGTCCAACATATTAAACATCCCCAATATGAACTATCTTACTGACCGTAAATGTCATTATTCTGCGGGCAAAGTCCAATATAATACTGGTGCCTTAAAATCACTGACACGCAGCGGAGCCTATAACCGATGAGCGATAAATCCAGCCCGACAAAACCCAAAAAACTGGCCGAGATCCGTGACTGGGGCATCGAAACCGACGTGGCCGTCATCGGCTTTGGCGGCGCCGGAGCCTGCGCTGCACTGGAAGCCGCTGACGCCGGCGCCGATGTAACTATCTTTGAGCTGGCCAGCGCCAGCGGCGGCTCCACGGCCTTGTCCAGCGCAGAAATCTATATGGGTGGTAATGGCGGTACCCGCGTACAAAAAGCCTGTGGTTACGACGACACCTCTGACAATATGAAAGCCTTTCTCAAAACGGCTTTTGGCAGCAACGCCGACGAAGCGAAGATCGATGCCTATGTCGATAACAGCGTCGACCACTTTAACTGGCTGGTGGAAAAAGGCGTTCCATTCAAGGACTCTGAGCTGAAAGAACGCGCCATTATGGCTCTCACCGATGACTGCCTGCTGTTCACGGGTAACGAAAAGGCCTACCCCTTCACTGAATCAGCCTACCCGGTACCGCGTGGACACAACCTCGAAATCGAGGGCGACAACGGCGGCCCGCTGCTGATGAAAATTCTTACCGAACAAGTGGAAAAGCGCAGCAATATCACCGTGAGTTACGAATCGCGCGCCCTCACCTTGATCACCGACGATAGCGGTGCAGTTGTCGGCGTTCTGGTCCGGGTCAATCAGCAAGAAGTCGCCGTGCGCGCTCGTAAAGGCGTCATTCTCTGCGCAGGCGGGTTCTGCATGAACGAAGACATGGTGCGCAAGTACGCACCACTTTTTGACAAGAAACTAGAACCCATCGGTAACCCCGGCGACACCGGCTCCGGCATTCTGATGGGGCTGGGCGTCGGCGCCGGCACCGTGAACATGCATGAATGCTTCACTACCATTCCCTACTACCCACCCCAGTCACTGACTTACGGCATCTTCGTGAACGATAAAGGGCAACGGTTTATCAACGAAGACTGCTACCACGGACGGGTGGGTTTCAACGCTCTGGTGCAACAGCACAACCATTCCAAACGCATCTACCTCATTACCGACGTGGAAGGTTACGGCGACTACGAAAAAATGAGTTATCTGGGCGCTCAGGTAGCCGGCACCGGTGAGACGGCCGAAGAACTGGAGCAGGAACTGGCGCTGCCCGAAGGCACCCTGAGTAGCACACTGGACGTTTACAACCGCAATGCGGAAAACGGTGAAGACCCACTGTTCCACAAAAGCGACGCCTGGCTGCGCCCGATCAAACCGCCGTTTGTGGCACTGGATTGCACCTTGGGCCGTGGTACCTTTTACCCCTTCTTCACCCTTGGTGGCCTCGACACCCTCAGCACCGGCGAAGTACTGACACCTGAGCGGGATATCATTCCGGGCCTGTTTGCTGCCGGACGAACCACCGCCGGTATTCCGCGAACCGCAGCGGGTTACGCCAGCGGCATGTCGGTGGGTGACGCCACCTTCTTTGGCCGAATGGCGGGCAAGGCAGCTGCAGCACGCTAGATCATCACCTTAAGGTGGCCTCCCCGGCCGGGAGGCTGCCTTAAGGCTGGAAACATAACGGGTTCAGCGCTTATCCCACCCACGCACACAACGCATGTTGTACTACCCACCATTGAGTCGATCGGCCTTACCCAAGGCGCGCCCTAGCCTACGGCAATCGCCTGAGCAGCCAGTGGCACCCTGAAGGTACTGTTGTCCTGCATCCTGCACTGCGCCGAAACACGCCAGCATATGTCCCAGTACTACCTGATGGCCGCGATGACCCGCCATTACCGTTCTATCACTGAGCGTGAAGACAGCCAGATATCCTAGAGACAACACTGGTCGAGGAGCGTTAAAAACCCTGCTTTTTAGTGCCGCGCTTTGGAACGGCGGCCAGCGGGTTATCAGGCCAGGGGTGTTTCGGATAACGCCCTTTCATGTCCTTTTTGACGTCGCTGTAGGCGTTGTTCCAAAAGCTTTCCAGATCCTGTGTAACCTGCAGTGGGCGCCCAGCTGGCGACAGCAAATGCAATGTCAGCGCCAATTGGCCTCCGGCGATTTTCGGCGTTTCCCGTTGACCGAACATTTCCTGAAGTTTTACCGCCAACACCGGCGGCGACTCACTGTAATCAATTGCTATACGCGAACCACTTGGTACTTCAAGTGTACGTGGTGCCGCCTCGTCAAGTTTGCGCGGAAGCGGCCACGGCAACAGCGTAGCCAGCGCCGTTTCAAGATCCAGTGCTTGCAGCTGCCGGATATTTTTGACTACCGGCAAATAAGGCTCCAGCCATTGATCAAGGTGCGCCGCCAACCACTCGTCAGATAAGTCCGGCCACTCACTCTCGCCCCGAGTTTGCATATCGAGCCTGTACAAACACAGTACCCTTTGCTGAAGGCACCGCGCATTGTCACTCCACGGCAAGGCCTGCACACCACGCTCGGCCAGCCAGTCCATCAAGGCGGCCTTTAACACAGCATCGTCATGCTCGCGCACTGCTTCCCGATTCAGCACCAGCTTCCCGACGCAATATTGGCGCTCAATCAGTAACTGGCCATTCTCTCGCCACTCCACCACTTCACGCCGCTCAGGCGCAGGCAAAATATCGCCAAAAAAATGTGGGCTCAGGGGTGCGGCGAGAAAGATCCGGTCGTTCGCCTGGCCAGCGCGACTCCCCAATTGCGCTACGGCGAGCAATGTCTCGCGCTGCAGTGAGTCGTCTTCTGCAAGCACCGCGCCGCGCCCGTTTGCGAGCTGGAAGCCGGTACTAGCAGAAGAGCGCTGCTGTGCGATGCGTTCAGGGTAGGCAAGCGCAATACACAATCCTATGCTTTCCTGCTGCGACACTCGTCCTGGCGCCGGCTCACTCGCTGGCTGCTCGCCACCCTTACTCAACATTTTTCGAAATTGCTTCGCCTGTTGTTGCAGACGCGATGCAACCCCGCGATTGCGCAGACGATCCAATGGCAAGCGCAGGCTCAAATCAGCACCCAGCACCGGCTCAGGATCACGATCAGATAGCAGCGCAGCAATATCAGCCGCCATCGGCAACACACCGATCTCGCGGGCCTGGATTAGCATATGGGCCAATCTCGGATGCACTGGCAATTCGGTCATCGCTTTGCCGTGCTCGGTTATAACACCGTCGACCGAGCAGGCACCCAAGGATTCCAATAATGCAAGCGCTTGTTGCCAAGCGGCACCTGACGGTCGCTCTAGCCATTCAAGCTCATCGACACCAACGCCCCATAACATCAACTGTAGCGCCAACGGCGCAAGATCTGTGTTGACGATTTCCGGCTCGTCGAAGGCAGGCAATTCTCGTTGTTGCTCCTCGCTCCACAACCGCCAAGTATTGCCCGCCGCCAAACGTCCGGCGCGGCCCGCTCGCTGCTCCGCACTTGCGCGGGAAATGCGTCGGGTGCTCAATCGGGTCATACCCAAGCGGGGGTCAAAGGCGGGTTTGCGCGCCCAACCACTGTCAATCACCGTGGTGATGCCTTCAATCGTCAAACTCGATTCAGCAATATCTGTCGCCAATACCACCTTGCGCCTGTCCGCAGCGACCGGCCGAATCGCCTCGCGCTGTTTTTCCAATGACAAGGCACCATAAAGGGGCGACAAGCTCACCGAATCCGACATCGAATTTTCGGTCACCGCTTGTTGCAACTCCCTCTGCAGTCGGAGTATTTCTCCCTGCCCCGGCAGGAAGACGAGGATGCTGCCCTGATCCTCTACGAGGCACTGCAAAACGCATGATTTTACTTGGGGAACAATGTCGCGCAGGTCACTTCTTCCCCGATAGTGAACGGTAACGGGAAAGCTGCGCCCCTCACTGCGAACCACGGGTGCACTATCGAGATAGTCCGACAGCGCATCACTGTCCAGCGTTGCAGACATAACCAGCAACTTCAGCGGCAACGCGTCGCGAAACAACCCGCGTGCATATCGACACAGTGCCAGACCGAGGTCGGCATCCACCGAGCGCTCATGAAACTCGTCGAAGATCACCAGGCCGACTCCCTCCAGACTGGGATCGGTCTGCAGCATCCGTGTGAGCACCCCTTCCGTCACTACCAGAACTCTGGTATTAGCGGACACGCGGCTCTCCAGCCGCATGCGGTAACCCACAGTTTCACCGACCGGTTCTCCCAGCAGATCCGCCATGCGCTGGGCCGCGAGCCGTGCAGCAATCCGCCGGGGTTCCAGCAACAATATGCGCTGTTGCGCAAGCCATGGCTCGTTCAACAAGGACAAAGGTACACGTGTGGTCTTGCCCGCACCGGGTTCTGCCACCACAATAGCCTCATCGCGCTTTTGCAGCGCCTCATGAATCTTGGGAAGTACCTGATCAATAGGAAGTGACATGAATAATGCAATGAGCCAACAACGGCGCAAAAGCATAGCATACTGGCACAACAGCCGATGAAGGCCACCGCACTGGTTACCGGCGCTACCGGTTTTATAGGCTCCCATCTTGCCCGGAGATTGTTAGCCGAAGGCTATCATCTCACGGTGCTGATTCGACCGGGGGCAACATTGGAGCCCGCGCTTCGCGAACAATGCCACATCGTTTACGGCGATCTCAACGACTCACGCGCTCTGGCGTTCGCGGTACGTGATTGCGAATTCGTGTTCCACTGCGCTGCCAATGTAAACACCTGGGACTCCGCGACCAATTACTACCGAACCAACGTGCTGGGTGTTCAAAACCTGCTCGATGCCCTGGTACACAACAATCTTATTCTGAAACGTTTTGTACATATTTCGACGGTTGATGTTTACGGTTATCCGCAGCACCCTGCCGACGAAACGACCGAGCCACGAAAAGTAGGGTTCGGCTACGGTGACAGTAAACTGGAAGGTGAACAGCGGGTTTGGCAAACTGCGAACGCCCACAATCTGCCATTTACGATTATCCGTCCCGCCAACGTGATTGGCCCTGGCAGCCAATTCATTCGGGAGATTGGCAACGCTTTAGACCGTGGCGACATGCTGACCATTAACCGCGGGCAGGCCCACGCAGGACTGATAGACGTTGATAACCTGATAGATTTGCTTCTGTGGGCCGCACGCAGCGACAAGGCAATCAACGAGATCTACAACGCCCGCGACGACACCGAATTGAACTGGTACGACACTCTTCAGCTTCTGCAGCAGATGCTACAGACTGACAAAAAAATCCGAAACTTGCCTTTCCCTGTTGCCATGGCCATCGCTCGCATTGCTGAATCTCTCTACGCCCTGACAGGGCAAACTCAGGAGCCACCGCTGCACCGCCTGCTGGTGTGCATGTTTGGGAAAACCTGCGGCCACAGCGCGTTAAAAATTCGACAAGCCAGTAACATTACTTCGCGAATACCCATTGAAGAAAGCATCCAGCGATCTGCGCAATGGTTTTTAAGTGACATTGATAGAGCCAATTGATAGAGCCAGCGTTCCTACGGCACAACGATCTGAGTAATTGCAGCGTCAATAATGTGAGCTAACAAGCACTGCAAAGAACAACTTCGTCACAGCCTAATTCACGAACTCGAAAGGCTGTGACACAGTAAGCAAAATAATTCAAGCAACACTTCCTCCCAACTCCGCTATGCACGTATGCTTTGTGCAGTATTACCAAACTTAATTCAGGCTGTCGTTGCCGTCGGAGGTTTCACCATGGTAAAGCCGCATCAAACACTGGCTCAGGGATTACTCGTGATCCTTTTCTCTCTAACACTCAGCGCCTGTGGCGGCGGCTCCAGCTCGTCTGGCAGCGGTAGCGTAGCCCCACCACCGGCCGAACCCAACAACACATCTGTTGCAGACGGCGTTAATGGGCCGTTGGATGAGGTACAAACCCCTGTCTCAGAGAGCGTGTTTGGTCAGATCATTGCCGGAGCCGAAGGTACCCCCCTGGAGGGAACCCTGGACTGCGTTCGTCAGGCAGTTGTTATTGATACGCTCGACATTCTGGACTCTGTAGCACTAGCCCTGTCAGAGGCTGCATCAACTCAGGATCCGGCCGTATTTGAGGCGGCTTCGGGTAATATCCAATTCTCGCTGGACGAGCTGTCTAAGGATTTGCCCGGTGCCCTGGGCGTACTTACCGGCGAAGATTGTAACGGCTCTGGAACACCCGGCAGCAACCCATTGGCAGACACACCACTGGCGCCGCTGGGCGACGCCCTCGCACCTGTCCTGGCCCAACTATCCACTAACGAGTCGGGCAACGGTCAGGATGCAGACCTGTACTCATTGGCACTACTGAGCAACCAACTGGCCACCGCATTCCAAAGCGGCATGAGTCAGCTCCCTGCTGAAATCACCGGAGCCCCCTTCCTGGGTGGCGCTCTGCAGACATTGAGCACAGCACTTACCGATATTGACACGACGCTGTACTGGTTTTCCCGATACAACGGCGATGCTGCCGCGACAGCTCTCGAAGCCGCGCTGAATCGCGCGCTGACTAACACGCTGACAACCATCGTGCCGCTGACCATGTTGGAGGCACAGGCGGGACAGCCCGGTGTACTGAGCACACCGATCGCACAGGGTATCGACCAGCTTACCTCTGCGCTGGGCACCAACCTGCTTTCTGTGGCTTTACCGGAACTGGCCAGCGCCATGAACAATGAACTGGCACCGGTATTGGACCCGATCGAAAATACGCTTTTACCTGCGATTCTGCTGGCAGCGTATTCCGGACTCGGCGACAGTGAAGGCACAGACCCCATATCTCTTCTACTGGGCACGGTAAGCAGTGGCCTGGCAGGTGGCGGCAGCGGCAGTGGTGGTGGCCCAACCGGCACACCGCTCGACCTACTGCTTGGCCCGATTATCAATATCACCGGTGGTGCTTCAGCCTGCCCTTTCCAGGACACTCCGCTCGCAAGCGGATGCAGCCTGTTTACACTGCTACCCTAACTATTTGCGCTCCGTCCTCAACAGAGGCCGGAGCATATTCTCCAAGCCATTGAGCTTCACTTCGTACATCAGCCCTAATTGCTCGCCTAGTTTTCCTGAAGGAAAGCCCTGCTGGTGGAACCACACCAAATAGGGCTCCGGCAATTCCAGCAACTTGCGACCTTTGTACTTACCGAAGGGCATGGTCTGGTTGATAGCAGCCAGTAAAAACTCCTGATCACATTCAAGGTTCATTGCGCAATTTAATCCTGTCCACGGGCCAACCGAGTTGCCCATTAATCACTATCCGTGCCATTAAGCTTATTCCGATGAGCTTTATCAATCATTGTAGTTACGCGTTTCCGGTCTTGGACAAGGCGACCCCGTCTTTCTATAGTGAAAACGGATATTACGTGGCCGATATACCGGCCCACAGTGGAGGAACCATCATGGCTATCGCTCCCCGCATTGAAGCCCATCTGGAAAGAATCGGCGTAGCGTACGATCTCGTCGCTCACCCCCATAGCAGTACAAGCATGCAATCAGCTATATCGGCAAAGGTACCACCAACCCAGGTTGCCAAAGCCGTTATTGCCCACGATGGCGACAAATACTGCGTCTGCGTCATGCCCGCAAACCGGCGCTTGGTTTTAGACTGGCTAAATCAACGGATGCACGGTAGTTACCGCCTTGCCACCGAAGATGAAATAGCCGCGCTCTTCGACGATTGCGAAACCGGCGCGATACCCGCCCTGGGGCAGGTGTATGGCATGCCCGTGGTCTGGGACGATGAATTGAATGACGTGCAGGACATCTATTTCGAAAGTGGTGACCACGAACATCTAATTCATCTGGAACACGCCGCGTTTATGGAGCTGATGGGGCTCCAGGCCCACGACATCATCAGCTGCATGCCAGAAGAAGCCGGCGCGACCTTTCACTAGCGCTGCGCGACCGTCTTCTGTATACAGACAAACCAATCCGGCGGCGAAGCCACCGCCGGGATTGGTTATTATTTCACCACAAAATCTTCCCAGCGTACGTTGCGCAGGCGTCGCATATACTCCCAAGTCGTCCCGGCCCAATTATTGGTTACTCGCCCGCCATCTTTGTACCAGCTGGCATCAAGCGAATTCCAGACCATACCCTGCAGCCTGCGCTGCAATTCATCATTGTAGGCACGCTCTACATCAGCCTTCACTTCTAGAGCCCCTGAACCACTCATACGCTTGATACACGAACAGATATACTTGGCTTGCGCCTCTGCCATCAACACAATCGAGTTATGCCCCAAGTTGGTATTAGGGCCATACATCATGAAGAAGTTTGGAAAGCCGGCCGTACAGACACCCAGATAAGCATGCGCGCCACCTTGCCAATGATCACGCAGCGATTTTCCGCCAGCGCCAAAGATTTCCATCGGCGCCAGAAAGGGGTTGGTTCGGAACCCGGTACCAAAAATAAGCACGTCGGCATCGTGGCGCAAACCGTCAGCCGTGACCACACCGCGTTCAACGACCTTAGCGATGGGTTCTGTCACAACATCCACGTTGTCCCGCGCCAGCGCTTCAAAATAGTCATCGGAAAACAATACCCGCTTGGCACCAACCGGATAATCCGGAGTCAGCTTGGCCTGCAGCTCCGGATCTTTCACCGTTCGCCGAAGGTAGCGCATGTGGGTCCAGCGAAACCAAGCCTGTATTAATCGGTTTCCCGTGAGCATTGGATAAACCAGCCACTCGTTACGCGCCCATAAGCGAAAACGATACAGTCTCGCCACAAGCGGAACGCGATCTGCCAACCATTGTTCCCACGGCTTGTACGGGCGATCGAATTTGGGCATGACCCAATTGGCAGACCGCTGAAAGACCGTGAGTTGCTTAGCCTGCGACGCAATCTCCGGAATAAACTGTAATGCACTGGCGGCATTGCCAATCACCGCCACCCGCTTGTCTTTCAAGCTAACATCATGACGCCAGCGCGCGGAATGAAATTGCGGCCCTCCGAAATCATCCAGGCCGGCAATGTCCGGAATAAAGGGACGATGCAGCTGTCCCACCGCCGACACCAGAAAGCGAGTACGCAAACGCTTGCCCTGCACAGTTTCGATCTGCCAAATGCGCTGCGCCTCATCGTAATGGGTAGATGCAACTTCTTGTTGAAACTGGATATGCTTATAGAGGTCGTATTTGCTCGCGGTATGCTTAAGGTAGCCCAGAATCTGCGGCTGCTCCGACCACTTGTATTCCCACTGCGCATTATGTTCAAACGAATAGCTATACAGTGCAGAAGGAATATCACACTCAGCGCCTGGGTAGGTATTCTCGCGCCAGGTGCCGCCAACTTCGTCTGCCTTCTCCAGCAGTGTAAAACGACTAATACCCGCCTGCTGCAACGCAATGGCCATGGCAAGCCCGGAAAATCCGGTACCAATAATCACTACATCGTGTTCCGCCTGCTCTGACATTACTGCTCCCACCAATTTTTATTTTCTACCGAATGCAATAACCAATGCATTTAACTGAGCATCATACGCTAGTGCTGCGGATGGTAGCATGCCGCAGCGCCTGATAGTTTGCAGCAGGCGCCAACGTGTGATCCAAGTATCTCCGCTAGAGATAGGTGTCGTAATACTCGGCAAAGGAGTCAAAGGTGAAGTCCAATGCGCGCGTGGAAATGGCAGATTTCATACCATCAAAGCCGTGGAAACAGCCCGTGAATAACTCAAACTTGACGGGTACCCCCGCGCCCTTCAACGCATCCGCGTAGGCTATGGTTTCATCCCGGAAAGGCTCCAGATCACCGACAAAAGTAATGGTAGGCGGAAAATCGGTATAGTCCTGATTTCGCGCTGGTGCTGCGTAGTCTGGCACCGAGCCATCCGTTGCCTGTCGCCCCTTTAGGTAAAGACTCCAAGCGAGTTTATTATTCGGCGTACCCCACAGCGGCGCAAGCATGTGCTGACCGGATTCCGTCTGGTGGCGATCATCAATCATCGGATAAATCGGCATCTGAAAAGCAACATCAACGTCTTTTGTGTCGCGCGCTTTCCAAGTAAGAGCGGCTGTCATACCGCCACCGGCACTGTGGCCGCCAATCATAAATTTATCGCTGCGCGCACCCAGCTCCGCTGCATGATCACGCGCCCACAACAAAGTGTCGTAGCAATCATCAAAACCGGCTGGAAATGGCGCATCGTGCGCTTTGCGGTAATCAGGCGCCACCACGATGCACGGGCGAGCCTTAATAAAACGTTCAATCAACATGCCAAACAGCTCAGGGCATCCCAGTACGTAGCCACCACCGTGAATATAAAGCAGTATCGGCAATGGCTGATCTGCTGATGCATTCTCCGGTTTGTAAATACGCACCCTGATATCCGGGCCACCGTGCGTACTTGGGATGTATCGCTCGTCGTTGACCAGTCCTTTTATCTCTTTACCACGGGAAAAGCGCTCTGCCTTGCGCATCAGCTTTATTCCCCATTCTCGACTGATCAGCCACGCTATACTCATGGTGGGCCGATAGTATCGCTGCAGTTCCGGATCGAGCTGATGTTTTTCAATTTTCATGGTAGCGCTGCCTGATTTTTATGATTGCAACAAAACTACGACTCTAGCAGTTTTAGGCACAGAACCAAATGGTCGCTAGTCGCGCAATACCCACCCCAGCAAACTATCTTGCGATGGTGGCTGTGCACTGCCTGTCAGACTGGCCAGCACCCCCTTTGCCAGCTGCTTGCCCAGCTCGACACCCCACTGATCAAAGGAATTAATCCCCCAGATAACGCCCTGACAGAACACTTTGTGTTCATATAGCGCGATAATATTCCCCAGCGCTCTTGGACTTAACGAGTCAAACACCAGGGTATTGCTTGGTTTATTGCCGGGAAAACTCCGGTGTGGGAATAACTGTTCCACCTGCGCATCAGTCATGCCGGCATCGCGCAATTCAACACGTAACTGCGCCGACTCTTTGCCTCGCATCAGTGCCTCACCCTGCGCAATGGCATTGGCTATCAGCATACGGTGTCCCTGCGCATCACCGGTATCGCTTTCCCGGGCAAACAGGATATCGCAGGGAACGAGATCGCTACCCTGATGCAGCAGCTGATAAAACGCGTGCTGCCCGTTGGTACCCGGCTCGCCCCAGATCACAGGTCCGGTGGCGCAGGCAACAGGCTGGCCATCAAGGCGAACGCGTTTGCCGTTGCTTTCCATATCCAGTTGCTGAAGGTAAGCTGGCAGCCGGTGCAAACGCTGACTATAGGGCAACACCGCATGCGTTGCCGCCCCCCAAAAATTGCGATACCAAACCCCGAGCATCGCAAGTACCACTGGCATATTCTGCTCGAGCGGCGCGGTTCGGAAATGTTCATCCATTGCCTGCGCACCCGCAAGCAGCTCGCGAAAACGCGGCATGCCGATAGCCAGCGCTATGGACACGCCGACGCTGGACCAGAGCGAATAACGACCACCAACCCAATCCCAGAACAGAAAGGTGCTTTCATCAGCAAATCCGTGCTCGCGTGCAACCTCGGCCTTAGTGGTTACCGCGACCAGATGCGACTGAATATTCTCACCGACACTCTGTTCAAGCCAACGCTGGGCTACCGCCGCATTGGCCATGGTTTCCTGCGTAGTAAAGGTTTTGGAAACCACTACAATCAGGGTTGCCTGCGGATCTAGCTGTGCCAGCGTGTCATGGATCTGAGCCGGATCAACATTGGATACAAAATGCACAGCCGGGCCATCACTGGCGTAGGGCTTCAGTGCGTCGGCCACCATCGCCGGCCCCAGGTCAGAACCACCGATTCCAATATTCACAACATGCTTGATTGCCGCACCGGTTGCACCTCGGTGCTTGCCGGAACGTACCGCCTCGACAAACGCGGCCATCCGCTCCAACTCGTGGTAAACATCAGGCACCACATTGCGCCCGGCAACCTCAATACGCTGATCGGCTGTGGCGCGCAGTGCCGTGTGCAAAACCGCACGCCCTTCCGTGGCATTAATTGCGTCACCGGCAAACATTGCGTCACGCCGTTCAGCAATGCCAGCCTGCGATGCAAGTTCAATCAGCAACGCCAACGCAGTATCGTCAAGCCGGTTTCGGGAATAGTCGAGAAACAACTGATCCACTTGCAGGGAATAGCGCGAGAAGCGCTTTTCGTCCTGTGAAAACTGATCACGCATGTGCACAGGCGCCAGCCGCCGCTGAGCCTCAACCAATTGTTGCCAGATTACTCCCTCGCCCGCAGTAAAACCGCTCATCCTGTCACCCTGTTCTAGGTCATTATTGGTTATAGATGTGAGTTCTCAGTTGCTCACACGATCATGACGGCGCGGTGGCGCACGACAGTCGTAAGGCCTGAGCACAGCCAATCAACCCCGGCTCAGCAGCGGTAATGATCGCGAGGGGAATCGCTGCACACAGGTCGCTGAAGCGCCCCTTGTGGTCAAATGAACGACGGATAAGGTCAGTATCCACCAGATCCAGCATTTGAGGCAAAATGCCGCCGGAAAGATATACGCCATCGTAAGCGCCAATCATCAACGCAGCATCCCCGGCAACACCCCCCAGAATAGCGCAAAAATCCTCTATTGTGCGTTTGCACAGCGCATCACCTGTACGCGCACCCGCGGTAATTTCCGGCGCACTCAATGTTTTTTCAGCCCCCTCTAGGCAAGCGTTAGCCCAGTAAAGGTTGGCAAGGCCCATACCTGACAGCAACCGTTCAACCGAGACCCTCTCGTAGCGTTGCCACAGCTGTTCCAGGATAGCCGCCTGATGCGCATTTACCGGCGCAAAGCTCACATGCCCGCCCTCCGAGGGCAGAATCTCGCCCCCCGAAGTCAGCGCAGATACTCCCAAGCCTGTGCCGGCCCCAACCACCGCTGTTACACCGCTGGCGTTAGCGACTGGGCGCGCATTGCCCAGCCACAAGAGATCGTCAGCGCCCAATGCCTGAATGCTGAGTATTTGCGCACTAAAATCATTGATGACAGTAACCGGTAGCCCGAGCGATTGCTCAAGGGCACGCACACTAAACGCCCAATGATTATTAGGCAGGTCGATCCAGTCCTGCCCCACCGGACCGGCCACCGCCAGACAGATTCTCTCTACGCGAGCGAGATGCCCATGCGCCTCACCCCACGCCAGATAACTGCGCACGGCCTCCTCAAAATGCGGATAGTTGGCACAGGCGAATTTTTTAACGGCCTGAATATCCTCCGAACCCGTCACTCTGTCACCTGAACGCACACAGGCAAAGCGCGCATTGGTTCCACCAATATCTGCAACCACCTGAACGGTCTGATTTTCTGCCGCAGCCACCTGCGCTTTACTCCTGTCCACCAATTGTTAGTGCATCGCACCGGCTTCTCGCTAAATTACAGAAAAAACCATAAGATTGAAGAGTTGCCAGATCCGGATTAATTTTATTACACCTTGTTTCAACCCTGCCCCAAAACCGACGAATGATGCCATGAGTGTACTGAGCCAGTTAAAAGCCCAACGCGATACCCTGAGCAAAGCCGAGGCCCGACTCGCGGATGCCATTCTCGCATCTCCCGAAGAAACCGTGAACATGGCAACCGCTGAACTTGCCCGTCGCGCCGGCGTCAGCGATCCGATGGTATCGCGTTTCTGCCGCAGCCTGGGCTGCAATAGTTTTCCCGAGTTCAAAGTTCAGCTGGCAAAAAGCCTCGCTCAGCGAGCAAGCTTTATAACTGAGGCCGTCAATCGTGACGACTCGACTGCCACGATTATCGAAAAGCGCATCAGCGCAAATCAAGCGGCGTTGGAGTACTTACGCACGCATATCGACAGCGCCACCGTGGAAGCCGCTGTCACGCATCTGGCGCAAGCGCGTCAAATTGTGATCGCCGGTATGGGCGGCGCAGCCGCTATCGCCCAGGATGCACAACACAAACTATTCCGCCTCGGTATACCCAGCATCGCCTACAACGACCACCTTATGTTGCGTATGGCGGCTGCCGGAGCTTCTGCACAGGACTGTTTTCTTACCTTTTCGTTTACCGGCCGCACACGAGCGATGATTGACATTGCGGAACTGGCAAAAGCCAGCGGTGCTAAGGTACTGGCGATAACCAGCCCCCGGTCGCCGCTTGCCGAGCAGGCCGATGTAGTCATCACTTCAGGCGACGAACTCGAAGATACTACCATCTATGTACCCATGACGACGCGCATCGTTATTCTGTCGATAATCGACATTCTTGCGACCGGGTTGGCGCTCAGTAAAGGCTCGGCGGCTGAAGAGCAGCTGCAAAAGATAAAACACAGCCTCGATGTGACCAAACTCTGATCAAACAGTCAGTGCTGCCGCATCCCGAGCCAGCGCTTCAATGCCAATCCAGTCAGCACTCGCGATCAACTGTTTCTCCAGCATCCAGGTGCCGCCAACACATAACACATTAGGTAAAGATAGGTAATGTGCGGCATTAGCCGGACTGATGCCGCCGGTAGGACAAAACCGCAGTTGCGGCAGGGGGCCGGACAGCGATTTGAGCATTGCCACACCACCTGCAGCTTCCGCCGGGAAAAATTTGAGATGGCGCAGGCCCTGCTCCAACAGCAGCATGGCTTCGCTGGGGGTGTTAACACCTGGCAAAAGCGGCACTCCAACTTCACGGGCCGTAGCCAGTAGATCAGGGGTGCAACCGGGGCTAACCAGAAATTGCGAACCCGCATCCCGAGCTTGCACCACATCCTCCCGACTCACCACCGTACCCGCCCCCACAATCGCATCGGGCAACGCCGCTCTAACGGCGCGAATAGCGCCGAGTCCGTGTTCGGTTCTCAGCGTTATCTCCAAAACAGTAAGGCCACCACGATACAGGGCTGTGGCGAGCGGCACGGCATGCTCCGGCTGTTCAATAACGATGACCGGAATAACCGGGCAACGCGACATAATGGAATCCAGATCCAGCATGGGGTCTTATATCCTGTGCAAGTAAACTGCTTCGGCCAACAGCATCATGGTGCCCAAAACACATCAAGTGGAAAGCCAAACAAGGCGCGTACCGGCATATCACTGATATCAACGCCGGCTCGCGCCATCTCATATACTGAACGTTTTTCGGCACCTGTAATAAGCAACAGACGCTTCCGCGCGCTGGACAGATAGTCCAGAGTTACTGTCATCCGCTGGGTATACGGGCCGGTCACTGCACTGGGAATGGCGTCTATCGCAGCGCAGCGCGGAGGCTTCACCTGCGATGCCTGACTGACAGGCAACGCGATCGCCTCCTCCAGACCGGTGGCATGCGGGAAAAGCGATGCGGTATGACCGTCGCTTCCCATACCCAGCAGGCAGACGTCTGGCCGCGCAGGAAGCGCCGCGTAGCGCTGCTCACACTCGGCAAGGCCCTCATGTACATCTGCGGCAGACGTTTTCATTCCCACCAGATGAGCCTTTGCTGCCGCGCCCGTCAGCAGGTTTTTGCGAATAAACATCTCATTACTCGCTTCGTGATCTGATGACACCCAGCGCTCGTCCACCAGTGCCACGTAAACTCTGGACCAGTCGATATCTGCCTGCGACAACACGTTGTACACCCCCCGAGGACTGCTGCCGCCGGACACCAGAAATACGGCCGTACCACGCATTTCGATAGCGTGGGAGAGAATCCGAACGATATCCTCGGCCAATGCCTTCTCCAGGCTGGCTCGATCGGGGAAAGATCTGTCGTTAATCACGGTGCCTGATACTCGCCGGCGTTGAACCAGCTGAAGCCATCCTCGGCCAGCAACTCATCCGACTCGGGAGGCCCCCAACTACCGGCGCGGTATAGGTGAGGCGTATCGTCAGATCGCTGCCAGGCTTCAATGATCGGGTCAATCCAGGCCCAGGCGTGATCTACCTCGTCACGATGGATAAACAGGCTGGGATTGGCCGCAACCGCGTCGAGAATCAGACGCTTGTAGGCATCACTCTTAAAGCCTTTATAAGCCTCCGAAAAGTTAAGATTGAGGGTGACTGGCTTCAAATTCATGTCCAGCGTATCAAGGTCCTTGGACATCATCGACAGCTGAATACTCTCTTCAGGTTGCAGACGTATAATCAAACGATTGGGGAGCAAAGGCCCCGTATCAGCGCCGTAAACGCGATGGGAAACTTCTTTGTACTGGATGACAATTTCAGCGCTGCGCTGCTTCATGCGCTTGCCGGTGCGCAGGTAGAACGGTACCCGCGACCATCGCCAATTATCAATATAGGCGCGTAACGCAACAAAGGTTTCCGTATTACTGCCGGCCTCTCCCAGCTCTTCCAGATAGCCTGGAACAAGCTTGCCTTTCTGGTTGCCAGCCACATATTGCCCGCGCACGGTATGTCGCATCACATCCTCATCACGCATAGGGCGCAGCGCTTCAAGTACTTTGACTTTTTCCGCCCGAATACTGCTGGCATTCATTTTGTGAGGCGATTCCATTGCCACCAGACACAGCAGTTGCAGCAAATGATTTTGCACCATATCCCGCAACGCACCGGCCTCATTATAAAATCCCGCCCGCCCTTCAAGGCCGACTGTTTCGGAAATACTGATCTGCACGTGATCGATCGTTTTCGCATCCCAAAGATGCTCAAATATCACATTGGTAAAGCGCAGCGCCATCAGGTTCTGCACGGTTTCTTTACCGAGATAATGGTCAATACGGTAGATGGCCGCTTCGTCAAAATAGCGCGCGATCTCATTATTTATGGCAGTGGCGCTGGCTGCGTCGTAACCCAATGGTTTTTCTACCACCACCCTGCTATGGCGGTTAACCAGCCCATAATCGTGGAGGTGATGACAGCAGATACCGAAGATGGTCGGAGGGATTGCCAGATAGTAAACTCGCACGCGATCCGCTTCGTTGTTAAGCTTTTCAGCCATCACCTGCCAGCGCTGATCTGACGTGGCGATATCCAACTCCACGACTTGAACATAGTCGCAAAATGTTTTGAACCCGGCTTTACTGTATTCGCCCGGCGACAGGTATTCCTGCAAAGCCACATCCGCCTGCTCAAGATAGGCATTCGGATCGCGGTCGCCACGGCAGCAAATGAAAAGCCGCGAGCCCTCCGGTAACTTTCCCTCACAGTACGTACGATAAAGTGCCGGTAGAATTTTTCGAAATGCGAGGTCGCCTGCGCCACCAAATATGACGATATCAAAGGGTTCGGCGGACACACTTTGCCGATTGTCTGTTGTCTGTGTTGTCACCTATACCCCCAGAACCGATGCGCCCGATTCAGCACTGCTGACCACTCGTCGAAAACTGGCGAACAGTTCTCTACCCATACCCTGTTCGTGCCCGCCGGCGTAGTCAGCTGGCGGTCGCGCCAGCGCTGCGTCGTCCATTACTTTCAATATTCCCTGTTCGGCATCAAGTTCAATCATGTCACCATCGCGCAGACTGGCAATCGGGCCACCGTCCAGCGCTTCGGGTGTCAGGTGAATTGCCGCTGGCACCTTTCCAGATGCGCCTGACATTCTCCCGTCTGTCACTAGTGCAACTTTATACCCGCGGTCTTGCAATACACCCAGCACCGGCGTCAGCTTGTGCAGCTCAGGCATGCCGTTAGCTTTCGGCCCCTGAAAGCGTACAACGGCGATAAAATCCCTATCGAGTTCCCCGGCATCGAAACGCGCTTTAACTTCATTCTGGTCGTCAAAGATAACGGCCGGCGCACGCAACACCCGATACTCAGGTTTGACCGCGGAGGTTTTGATGACTGATCGCCCCAAGTTTCCCTGCATCAAACGCAGTCCTCCTTCGCGACTGAAAGGCGCCGAGCAGCTTGAAATGATCTCGCTATCCAGACTTGCCAAGGGACCGGAGCGCCATTGAACCTCACCGTCTTTGTCCAGAAAGGGCTCATCGCAATAGTGACGCAAACCCTTGCCAGCAATGGTTGATACGTCCTCATGCAGCAGGCCATTGTCCAGTAATTCGCGAATTAGCAGGGCCATCCCGCCTGCGGCGTGAAAGTGATTCACATCGGCCAATCCATTGGGATAGATTCGGCACAACAGGGGCACAACTTCAGAGAGCTCCGCCATGTCCTGCCAGTCAATCAACACGCCCGCCGCACGTGCTATAGCCACCAAATGAATGGTGTGATTGGTTGAGCCACCGGTTGCCAACAAGCCGACAATCGCATTGACGATGCTTTTTTCATCGATCATTTCCCCCAGTGGCATAAAGTCCGGCGACAGTGGCGACAACTGATTGAGATGGGTCACGGCTGCCCGGGTCAGCGCCAGTCGCAGTGGTGTGCCGGGGTTCACAAAGGAGCTACCGGGAAGCTGCATTCCAAGAATTTCCATCAGCATTTGGTTGCTGTTGGCCGTACCGTAAAACGTACAGGTACCAGCGCTGTGGTAAGACTGACTTTCCGCCTCCAATAGCTCATCTCGCCCCACCTTACCCTCAGCATACAGCTGGCGAATTCGACCTTTCTCCGCATTGGGCAGACCAGACTCCATTGGCCCGGCTGGAACAAACACACAAGGCAAGTGACCGAAGGACAGGGCAGCGATGGCCAAACCGGGCACGATCTTGTCACACACGCCAAGGCACAGCACGCCGTCGAACATATCGTGAGACAGCGCCACCGCCGCACCCATGGCAATGGTGTCACGACTGAACAGGGACAATTCCATTCCTTCGCGGCCCTGGGTCACCCCATCGCACATGGCAGGCACGCCACCCGCAAACTGCGCGACTGCCCCCAGCTCTCTGGCAGCCTGTTTGATCTGGGCCGGATAATCCTGAAAAGGCTGATGCGCCGACAGCATATCGTTGTAGGCGGAAACAATCGCAAAGTTGGCTGCCCGGTCTACCGCCAATGCCGCCTTATCATGGGGATCGGAGGCGGCAAAGCCGTGCGCGAGATTACCACACGACAGCTGCGTGCGAGACACGCCGGGACGATGCGCACGCCGGATTTTCGCCAGATAATCGCGTCTGGTATCGCGACTGCGTTCAATGATGCGCTCGGTGACGCGCTGGATATCGGCTTGGATCACGCTATTACCTTTGGCCGTGGAAAAGTGATGAGACACTCAGGCCCCAATATTTAGCACCATTACTAATTATCCAGATTAAAACGTTTACATCAATACAATTATTTAACTTAATTAAATAATTTAACTGGAAAGCCTGATTTCACAAAAACGAGCCCGTCATTTCTTAGCATAGCTGCAAACGCGGAGAAGGTGCCGAGTGCGCGATACCCCGGGCGATACAATGGGCGACTGAGTACGAGAACTGCCTTGCCCCGCCCAGCGCACCATGCCCACTCTTGTGCGCCGCAGTAATTGCAGCGAGACAATCTGCTATTTCACCTGCTGCTTGGCCAGCTTTCTCGCCAGGGTTCGCCGATGCATTCCCAGCCGCCGCGCTGCTTCAGATATATTGAAGTCAGTCTCCGCCAGCGTCTGGTGAATCCGCTCCCACTCCAGCGTTTTGATGGAGGTCTGGCGACCACTGATTTTAACCTCGGTGTTGCCCTCGGCTTGGTTGAAGGCCGCTTCAATATCATCGGTATTGGACGGCTTGGCCAGGTAGTGGCAGGCACCCAGTTTTACCGCCTCCACTGCCGTGGCAATACTGGCGTATCCGGTGAGCACCACTATCAACATATCCGGGTCATGCGTATGCAAGGCTTGCACACAGGCAAGTCCCGACGCTTCACCATCAAGTTTAAGGTCGACCACAGCATAGCCCGGAGAATGCTCTGCCAATACCGCTTCGGTGGTTTCCAGGCTGGAAGCATTGAGCACGGCATACCCGCGCCGCTCGAACGAGCGGCGCAGCGTACGGGCGAAGGCCTCATCGTCTTCCACCAACAACAATGTGCGCTGTTCGTCTTCGTTACCGACATCAGACATGGTTTCAATCCTCCTTCAACAACAGAGCATCCAGCGGTAGCTTGAGCACAACCTCAGCCCCGCCCTCAGCGAGATTGCGAGCCTGAACCTCACCCCCGAGTGTACGGGTAACATTAAACACCAGAAACAGGCCGAGACCACTTCCGGGCCGCCCTTTGGTCGACTGATACGGCTGACCGAGTCGATTGTAAACCTTGCTGGAAAAACCCGGCCCGCGATCAAAAACACGCACCACCAACATATCACCGTCGCGAGCCACTTCCAGCCCTACCCACATCGGCGACGCTTCCAAGGCATTGTCCAGCAGGTTGCAGACGGTTTGCTTCAACACCGAGTCCGACGCAATATCCACATCTTCACCGAAACGGTTCTCAAAATGCAGCTCCTGGCTTTTACGCGTGTTTTGCCAGTCTTTGATCAGATCCTCGAAAAACTCACAGACCGTAGTCTCCTCGGATGACTCACCGCGCGTTTCCCCCGCCGACATCAAAATACCGCTAACAATCGCCTTGCAACGCCGAACCTGAGCCTTCATTTCTTCCATATCGGCCACAAGATCAGGATCGGCGCTAAGAGCATCCATATGCTTCCAATCACCAAGAATGACGTCGATTGTTGCCAGCGGCGTTCCCAGCTCATGAGCCGCGCCCGATGCCAGCAAGCCCATGCGCAGAATATGCTCCTCTTCCGCCGCACGACGTCGCAACTCAGCCAGCCGCGCATCCCGATCCCGCTGGGTACGGGTAATCCGGTTTACAAAAATTACCAGCAGCGCGGCATTGAGCACCAAACAGATAAACATGCCCTGCACGTAGAAGCTTTCGATACCCAAGTGATAGTCCAAGGGCAAATTCAGCGAATGGGCCGTTTCGGCCAACCACAAAAAACAGAGAGTCGAAATAGCCAACAACGCCCAGGCCAGCGGCGCAGCCATCAACACCGCCGCCAGCCCCACCTGCAGTACGTAAAGAAAAACAAAGGGGTTGGTAGCACCGCCGCTGAGATGGAGCTGAAAGGTAAGCGTGCCCATATCCACCAGCAGCCCGACAAAAATTTCGAGCGCATGAATGCGACGTCCGAGGCGCAGGCTAATCTCGTACAGCCCGTTAAACACCACCAATGCCGCTAGCACACCAAACATTTTCTGCAGCGGCAGCTCAACACCAAAGCTGAAATGGGTCACAAGAATAGTCAGCAACTGTCCGAGCACCGCCATCCAGCGCAGCTGCACCAGCTGACGCATGTGCTTGCTCAGGGTATCGCTGTCACTGTTGCTAACAATCAGGTGGCGGGGCTGCTGCAGGCTGATGCGCAGCTTGGCGGGTGTGGGAATCATACGCCGGTCTCGTGCAGAAAAAGCCCAGTATACGCGCGCCTTAGCTTTGGCGCAGTTTCCGCTGCTCTCGCACGACGATGACACCGGCAATTACGACCATCAGCGCCAGAGCGTACCAGGTCAGCGCATACACCAGGTGTGAATTATGGAACCGCACAACTGTCAGGCCGCCGACCGGGCCTTCAGCACTCTGACCGAGGCCTGGCGAGCCGGGCTGCTGTGCTGCCGCGTCGATAAAATAAGGCGCAAGAGAAAGATTGAGTGCACTGCCGATGGCGCCGACATCTCTGGAATACCAGCGATTGTCCGCTGGCACATTGTCGCGCAGAAAACTGCCGCCGGGCTCACTTAGCCGTAACAGTCCGGTTACCTCTACTGGCCCTGCAGGAACTGGCGCCGGCTCGCCCCCTTGCGCCACAAATCCGCGATTCACCAGAATAGTTCCGCGGGACCGGGTACGCAGGGGAGACATGATCCAGTAGCCGCTACCCAGCTCGGTCGCGGCCACTACTGGTGTATCCGCCGCGTCAATAAACTCGCCTTTGACCCTGACAGCGCGGTACTCATCCCGCTCACGGCTAATCGCCTGCCACTCACTGGGTAACGGTGCTGCAACTGGCGACGCGTTAACTCGCTCAGCGACGCGCGCCATCAAATCCTGTTTCCAGGCACGCCGCTCTAACTGCCAGTTACCCAACGCAATAAAGCCGACAAACGCAACGATCGCCACGAACAACACGACAAGCTGCCAGCCCAGGCGCCGACGCTGGATGCCCTGCTCGGCAACCATGCTTACATCATGCCGGGCATCATGTTTACATTCATGTTGTACATGACCCACAACGATCCGAACAGGGTGATAAATAGCAACACGGCCGTAAACAGCAAGGAGAGCATATTCCAGCCCCCTTCCGAATGAAAATTCATATGCAGAAAATAGACCATGTGAACCACGATCTGAACGGCAGCAAATGCCAAAATGATTAAGGAGGTCACGCCATCAGATGAAAAGACGTCACCCATCACCAATACAAAAGGAATGGCCGTAAGAAAAACAGAGGCCAGGAAACCGATCATATAGCCACTGAAAGACGCGTGCGGTGCCTCTTCTTCGTGGTGATCGTGATGATTTGTGTCGTGTAGGGAATGCTCGCTCATGTCATCGACCCCATCAGATATACGAAGGTGAAAACGCCAATCCAGATCACATCAAGAAAATGCCAGAACATGGAGAGACAAAACAATCGCCGTCGGTTAGCCGCAATAAGGCCGTGCTTGTTTACCTGAACCAGCAAGGTTATCAGCCAAATCAGACCGAAGGTAACGTGCAAGCCATGGGTACCCACCAGCGTAAAGAAGGACGAGAGGAAGGCACTGCGCTGCGGCCCCGCCCCCTGGTGAATCATATGATAGAACTCATAGAGCTCAACCCCAAGAAAGGCTGCACCTAGCAAACCGGTTATTGCCAACCAGACCAGCGTGCCCATCTTCTTGTTCTGCTGCATTTGCAGCATCGCAAAGCCATAGGTAATCGATGAAAACAACAGGAACGCGGTATTTAGTGCCACCAGCTGTAGATCAAATAGATCACCGCCGGTAGGACCGCCGGCAAAGCTCTGGCTCAATACACCATAGGTGGCAAACAGAGCGGCAAAGATGAGGCAGTCGCTCATCAAATACATCCAGAACCCAAGCAGCGTGCCATTGGGTACGTGATGCTCGCCGGGCACCAGGAATTCCAGCTTGCCGGTTTCTCCGGCATTCATGGTTGCAGAGTGAGACATCAGGCCAGTACCTCGCTTCCAGAATCATTGCTTCGCTGCGCTTCCACCAGCGCCACCTCTTCCGCGGGAATGTAATAGTCACGCTTATAGTTAAAGGTGTGCGCAACGGTTGCGCCAATCAGGCCAACAAACGACAACCCGGCAATGAGCCACATGTGCCAGATCAAGGCAAAGCCCAACACGGTGCTGATACCGGCAATTACAATACCCGCTGCCGTGTTCTTCGGCATGTGAATGGGAACAAAGCCGTCTTTGGGGTGCTGATAATCATGGCTTTTCATTTGCCACCAGGCATCGTTGTCATGAACTCGCGGGGTAAACGCAAAGTTATATTTCGGCGGCGGCGACGTCGTGGACCACTCAAGCGTTCGCCCGTCCCACGGATCGCCGGTCTCGTCGCGCAATTGGTCGCGCTTGCGGTAGCTGGCGTAGAACTGGAACAGGAAGCAGAAAATACCAATACCGATCAATATGGCACCCAACAGTGCAATCTGGAACCAGATCTGCAACGAGGGGTCATCAAAGTGACTCATGCGACGGGTTACCCCCATCAAGCCCAGCACATACAGCGGCATGAAGGCCAAATAGAAACCAACCAGCCAGAACCAGAACGACATCTTGCCCCAGAACTCATCCAGCTTGTAACCGGTCATTTTCGGGTACCAGTATGCAATAGCGGCAAAAACGCCAAACAGTACACCGCCGATTATGACATTATGAAAGTGTGCAATAAGGAACAAACTATTGTGCAGCACAAAATCAGCCGGTGGCACAGCGAGTAACACACCCGTCATGCCGCCAATGACAAAGGTCACCATAAAGCCGACCGTCCACAACATCGGCACATCAAAACGAATGCGACCGCGGTACATAGTAAATAGCCAGTTAAATACCTTGGCACCGGTGGGTATCGAGATAATCATGGTGGTGATGCCGAAGAAACTGTTAACGGTAGCGCCTGAGCCCATGGTGAAGAAGTGGTGCAGCCATACCAGATAAGACAGTATGGTGATAACCACAGTGGCGTATACCATCGACGAGTATCCAAACAGACGCTTGCCGCTGTAGGTAGCCACAATTTCAGAAAACACACCAAACAGCGGCAGGATCAGGATGTACACTTCCGGGTGACCCCAGATCCAGATCAGATTAACGTACATCATGGCATTGCCGCCAAGATCGTTGGTGAAGAAATTCATATCAAGATAGCGATCGAGCGACAGCAGCGTAAGCACCGCAGTCAAGATCGGGAACGCCGCCACGATCAGAATGTTAGTACACAGTGCGGTCCAGGTGAAAATGGGCATTTTCATCAAGCTCATCCCCGGCGCCCGCATTTTGACAATCGTCACCACAAAGTTGACGCCAGATAGCAGCGTACCCACGCCGGCAATCTGAAGCGCCCATATATAATAGTCTACCCCCACGCCCGGGCTTTGCATTATTCCGGTAAGTGGCGGATAGGCGAGCCAGCCAGATTTGGCAAACTCCCCCACAAACAGTGACATCATGATTAGAACTGCACCTGACGCCGTCATCCAAAAACTGAAGTTATTCAGAAACGGAAAGGCGACATCGCGCGCTCCAATCTGCAGTGGCACAATGTAGTTCATCAGCCCGACAACAAATGGCATCGCCACAAAGAAGATCATGATGACGCCGTGGGCGGTAAAAATCTGATCATAATGATCCGGCGGTAGATAACCCATCGAATCACCAAACGCGATCGCCTGCTGAATACGCATCATGATGGCATCGGCAAAACCGCGCAGCATCATTACCACACCCAGGATCATATACATAACCCCGATGCGCTTGTGATCGATACTGGTAAACCATTCCCGCCACAGGTAACCCCATAACTTGGCCCGCGTAACAGCGACCAACAGCGCTATGCCACCTACCGCCACCATCAGAAAGGTCGCGATGATAATGGGATCGTGATACGGAATGGACTCCAGACTGAGTCGGCCAAAAATCAACTTGGTTAGGTCGAACTGTTCAGACATGAGAACTACCGGCGCGCATGCGCTCTACGGGTGAATCGGAAAGCTGGATAACAGCTAGGGTTACAGGAAAATTACTGAAGACCGAATCAATGCGCATAATGCTCTCCTGCATCGAGCTTATGAGCGGCGTGCTGTGTATGACTCTTCATCATGTCCTTCATACAAAGCGTGCCGGGTTCCACACACCGATTCAGAATTTTGTCGTACAAACCGGGCATCACAGTACGGTAGTAGCGCACTGGCTCATACTCGCTCGGCAGCGCCAGCTGCTTGTAGATCGGCCGTGTCATAGGTTGGCCTTCACGCTTGACTTTGTCCCGCCAGGCGTCGAAATCCGCCTCGGTCATTCCATGGAATTTAAACCGCATACCATTGAAACCGGCACCAGAATAGTTAGCCGAAAAACCGTCAAAAACGCCGGGTTCGTTTATGACCGCGTGCAGTTTGGTTTCCATTCCGCCCATCGCATAAATCTGGCCAGCCAGCGCGGGAATATAGAATGAATTCATCATGGTGGTTGCGGTAATTTTGAACTTGATCGGCCGATCCAATGGTGCAGCCAATTCATTGACCACAGCGATATCGTACTCCGGGTAAAAGAACAACCACTTCCAATCCATAGCAACCACCTGCACTTCCAGCGGCTCGACGCCCTCCGGAATCGGCTTTCCCTCATCAATGCGCGACAGTGGACGATAGGGGTCCAGCTGATGCGTACTCACCCAGGTCATGGCACCAAGGGCGATAATAATCGCCAGCGGTGCGGCCCAAATGACCAGTTCAAGATGAGTGGAGTGATCCCAGTCAGGCTTATAGGTAGCCTTGGTATTAGAAGCTCGATAGCGCCAGGCAAAGAAGAAAGTGAGCGCGATCACCGGTATCACAATGATCAACATAAGGATGGTTGCCCATACGATCAGGTCTGCCTGCTGGGCCGCAATGTCGCCAGAAGGGGACATGACAACCCAGTTACACCCGGTGAGAAACACCGAAAAGGCCACCAAAAACAGGGCTTGAATCAAGCATCTGGAAACAGACATCGCCACACGTATATCCAGCTAGTGAAAACGGTCGGAAACTCTACGCGATTTGTCAGAACGAAAGAATTGGACAATTTGTCCTATGGTTGGCGCAGATCAAAACCGGTAATCTGTGCTTGTCCTGAATTACTTGATCGGAAATTCGCCTAATCATGGCCACTACTACACATACTGAAGCCGACATGCAAACTCCCGCCGGACACTCTCCGGTTGCCCCGGCGGAAATCGCCGTGGGCGTCATTATTGGTCGCGCATCTGAGCACTTCGATTTCTTCGTTTTCGGTATTGCATGCGTTCTGGTTTTTCCGCAGGTGTTCTTTCCGTTCACCGACAACCTCAACGGTATGCTTTATGGCTTTGCCATTTTCGCCATGGCATTCGTATCGCGTCCCTTCGGCACTGCGCTGTTCATGAGCATACAGAGACGCTGGGGACGCAGCGTTAAACTTACCGCGTCGCTATTCTTGCTCGGTACGGCAACGGTCGGTGTTGCCTTTCTTCCTGGCTATCACAGCATCGGCGGCACAGCCATTTTTCTGCTCGCCATGTTCCGCATTTTGCAAGGCTTTGCCCTCGGAGGTTCCTGGGACGGTCTACCCACCCTGCTCGCATTGAATGCTCCCAAAGCCAAACGCAATTGGTACACCATGTTTGGCCAACTCGGCGCACCCATCGGCTTTCTGCTGGCAAACATGCTGTTCTTGTACCTAATTCTCAGCGTGAGCCCTGAAGACTTTCAAGCGTGGGCCTGGCGCTATCCATTCTTCGTCGCCTTCGCTATCAATGTGGTCGCCCTGTTTGCCCGTCTGCGTCTGGTGTTGACCGAAGAATACACCTTTGCGCTCGAAGAGAGCGCACTGGAACCCATCAGCACCCGCGAGATGCTAGACAAGGAAGGACCAAACATTTTCCTCGGTGCTTTCGCCGCACTCGCAAGCTACGCCTTGTTCCACATTGTCACAATTTTTCCGCTGTCCTGGATTTCATTCAATCAGTCGCAGGTTATCGATGACGTGCTTCAAATTCAGATATTCGGCGCAGTAATTGGCATTATTGCCACGATTTTTTCCGGCATCATCGCCAGTCGCGTTGGTAAACGCACCACTGTTGGTGTGATGGCTGTCTTGATCGGGATCTTTGCACTGTTTTCACCGATGCTGATGAATGGCTCAGCGAGCATGCAGAATGCCTTTATTCTTATTGGTTTTGCCCTGCTAGGTGTTTCCTATGGCCAGTCGCAGGGAACCGTGACCACCAACTTCGCTAGAAGATTTCGTTACTCCGGTGCAGCTCTTACTTCAGATTTTGCCTGGCTGTTCGGCGCCGCCTTTGCGCCACTGATTGCACTTGGCCTATCGGTTAAATTTGGGCTTACCGCCGTTAGCCTCTACGTATTGTCTGGTGCTCTATGTACGCTACTGGCGTTGTATATCAATCGTCAGATTGAACGAAATGCCTGACCTGGCTTTATCGTCCGACTCTGGCACTTACATGATACGTAAAGGCAAATCGCCTGATAGTAAAATACACAACAAGTCACCTGCTTAAACCGCGCTGCTCCCTAAGGTCATCAGCGCGGCATTGCCCCCCGCCGCTGTAGTATTGATCGTCACCACCTTTTCCCAAGCGTAGGCATACAACGAATACCCACAAGGCTGTTCTGCAATCAACGGCACAGGCACACCTTCGCGCTGCGCCAACAGGCGTGCAATACCTTGCCGCTCAATACTTGTACACGCAGTAAAAACTCCCTGAATATCACCATCTGAAAGTGAATTGTTACCGTCACTCTTTTCCAGCAGGACAAATCGTTCAGGCACGGTCTCGATGCAGCGCGTTAAAACACCGTACCAGGCAGCCGGACATTTCAGAGACACTCGATTACCCATCAACAACGCACTAAAGACGGCAGCAAGGCAGTCGTCAATGGCATCGCCCTGAGTGTAAACACCCAGCAGGTGTCCACGTGGTTCGTAAAGGAGACGGTTGGACTCACCGGTAGGCCCCGGCAGGTTTTGGGGTTCGGCGTAGTCTCGTTCGTAGACCGTGGCGATTTCCGTCAAGCGACGCTGTGTACTCTCGCTAATAAAACCGTGCAGACACGTGATAAATGGGTAAGTCTTTGACGTCAACTTCTCCGTTGAGGCAACAGGAGATCCAGCACTTACTAATCGCTTAAGGCTGTTCGGTCCGCCCACTTTCGGGCCGGTACCCGAGTACCGCCTGCCACCAAAGGGTTGCACTCCAACAACCGCGCCGACCATGTCCCGGTTTACATACACATTGCCCACCTGCACCCGGCTCGCAATAATATCGACGGTGCTCTGCACCCGACTGTGGATACCCAGGGTCAACCCATAGCCACTGGCATTAATCTGATCAACCACCTGATCGAGCTGATCCGCGCGATACCGTATGACATGTACGATGGGGCCGAATACTTCTTCCGGTAGAGTAGACAGCGTGTCAATTTCATACAAATGCGGCGCAAAGAACGTGCCGTCCTGCGTCTCTGACAGCTGTTCGCAGCGGTGCAGTAAACGTCCGCAGCCATCAAGATATTTCAGGTGCGTCTGCAAACGCTGCAGCGCCCGTTCGTCAATTACCGGCCCTACGTCGGTTGCCAGTAAACAAGGGTCGCCGACACACAGTTCGTCCATTGCACCTTTAAGCATGGCGATAATAGCAGGCGCGGTTTCCTCCTGCAGAAACAACACGCGCAGTGCTGAACAGCGCTGCCCGGCGCTGCGAAATCCAGAGCGGATCACATCGTCCACTACCTGTTCAGGCAATGCTGTAGAGTCGACCACCATCGCGTTCACACCGCCAGTTTCTGCTGTAAACGCAACCGGTGCATCGCAGCGATCAGCCAATGCTCTTGACAGCCACCGCGCTGTTGCCACAGAGCCCGTAAACGAAACCGCCTGAATTCTCTGATCGTCGATCAGCACTTCACCCACGGCTCGCCCTGGCCCGAGAACAATTTCAACCACATGCGTTGGTAGGCCACTCTCGTACATCAATTGCACCGCCCGCACTGCAGTCAGACTAGTTTGCTCAGCTGGCTTGGCCAACACACAGTTGCCCGCTGCCAAGGCCGCTACAACCTGCCCAACAAAAATGGCCAAGGGAAAGTTCCAAGGACTGATACACAGCACCACGCCGCGCGGTGAACCTATTTGCACACTGCATTCGGAGTCAATCTGCTGCGCATAGAAGCGACAGAAATCCACGGCCTCACGTATTTCTGCGAGACTGTCCGGCAGGGTTTTTCCCGCTTCTTTTACACACAGCAACATGAATTCTTCCCGGTGGCTTTCCATTGAATCGGCCAACCGCCGCAGAATATCCGCCCGCTCATGCGCCGTCGTTTCTCGCCATGCATCAAACGCCTGGTGCGCCGCCGCCAGCTTATCGCCCATTGATTCAACACTGTCGTAGTCGAGTCGACCGACGAGTTCGGCTTTCCTTGCCGGGTTGAACACACTGACAGCACCAACTTCCAGACTGTCCAACCGCGCCCGCCAGCACTGCTGCATTTCATCACGCAATCGCCGCAACCAGTTACTGTCGCTCCAACAAAATCCGGCGGCGTTAGTACGATAGTCTTGCCGCGCTGGCGGTGTGGCTCTCGGCCCGGTCAGATAGTTAGCTTGGCCGGTAACAGCAGTAGCAAATAGCTCCGGGGGACGCGGTATCGCCGGGTTATGCCACAATCGCTGTACCTGGAGTGCTGCTCTTGGATCGCCAATCAGCGAAGACACTGAACGACGAGCGTCAAGAACCTGATTCACAAAGGACGTATTGGCGCCATTTTCCAACAAACGCCGCACCAGATAGGCAAGTAAATCCGCATGCTTCCCCACTGGGGCATATATCCGGCAAGCCAGCCCCGTGTCCGCCAACAACTGCCCGTAGAGCGCTTCACCCATGCCGTGCAAGCGCTGAAATTCAAAGCCGGTACGCTGCTCATCCATTTCAAGAATTGCGGCCACGCTGTGGGCATTGTGGGTTGCAAATTGTGGAAAAAACCACGCTCTGCCGGCTAACAGACGTTTCGCACAGGCGAGATACGCAACGTCAGTTGCGGCTTTGCGGGTATAGACTGGGTAATCCGCCAAGCCCTGGGTCTGAGCCAGTTTGATTTCGGCATCCCAATATGCGCCCTTAACCAGCCTTACGGGAATGCGCCGTCCCATCGTCTGAGCCAAAGCCTGTAACCACGCAATAACATCAGGAGCCCGCTTCTGATAAGCCTGAACTGCGAGACCAAAACCATCCCATCCCTTCAATGCCGGCTCCGAAAAAACGGCAGCAAAAACTTCCAGCGACAGCTCTAGACGAGCTGCCTCTTCGGCATCTAGCGTGAGTGTCAGGTTATTGTTCCGAGCTAATAGCACCACCGACAACAGGCGAGGCACCAATTCCGTCAGTACGCGACTTCGCTGTGCAACCTCATAGCGAGGATGCAACGCAGATAACTTGACTGAAATTCCGGCACGCGACATCGACTCAAGAGATCTCGAAGCTGAGTCACGAGAATGCCGACCAATGGCCTCAATGGCATTGCGGTAATTGGCTAGATAACGCTCTGTATCAGCGGCGGTGCGAGCGCCTTCGCCAAGCATATCGTAGGAAAAGGAGTATCCCTGCGCCTCCTGCGGAATCCCACGTGACAGCGCGGTATCGATTGTCTGCCCCATCACGAAAGCGTCGCCCATCAAACGCATCGCATAGCGCGCTGCTTCGCGAATGACCGGCTGCCCTAGGCGTTTGACGGTTCGCCTGAGTACTGATAGCAGGTGGTCATGATGCTCCTGACCGAACCGCACCAGCTGTCCGCTAATGAGCAGCCCCCAAGCTGACGCATTAACAAACAGTGAATGACGATGCCCTATATGATGAGGCCCGACATGCGCTGACCAGTTACCCGCGAGAATTTTGTCAGCGATTAGGCGATCGGCAGTGAGGTCATCAGGTACGCGCAGCAAGGCTTCTGCCAAGCACATCAACACGACTCCCTCGTCAGACGACAGGGAATATTCCTGCAACAAGGCATCGACCCCTGCTCGATGTTGCTGATCGCGACGAATAGCGGTAATCAGGCGCGCCGCGTAATCGGCTACTCGCTCAGCAGTTGCAGATTCGAAGGTCGCCTCAGGTAAAAGTGTCTGCAGGCAAGTTCTATCATCGGCAAGGTAGCGCCCGGACAGATCGGGCGACGTAGCACGAGTGCGCTCGCTGGCGTGAAGCCATTCTCCGTGCGTCAGAACAAACTCATCGCGCATAGCCGAGTGCCTATCCGTCTCCCTTGACTCTACCGTACCGCGAATAGCACGGTAAATCAGCCGCTGGCTGCGATCATCAGTGGGTAGCGACCGCCCGCCAACAAGCAAACATCCCCATTATCGACAAGGGCATAGCCAGAGCAAATAACGCAAAACCCACGTGTGCTGCGTCACTTGCATTGATCTGACTTGAAAAGCCAACAAGTACGGCAAAAACGCCGAACAAGGCGGCGCCCATGGCATTACCCATCTGACGAACCGCTGTAAGCGCCGACGACCCTATCGCCCGGTCTGAATCGCCCAAACTTGCCAGAACTTGTCGATTGAGAAGACTGGACGACAAGCCAAACCCCAATCCGAGCACAATTGCGCTGGCACCAATACTCACCAGACCTCCCCGACTCAGCGTCATGGCCAGTAGGGCCGTGCCCAGTGCGACGCAAAGTCCACCTAGGCGAATACTCGCGTTGCGAATGCGCTGCGCCTGAAAGTTGGACACCAGCAAGCCCGCCAGCGTCCAGCTCATTGAGGGTATAGCCACCAGATAACCCGCATGGAGCGGCGTTAAACCGAAACGCGATTGCAGCAATGGCGGTGCGTACACCAAATAGCACGTTAATGCTGTGGTGAGTAAAAACATGGCACAGTAACCCGCGCCCACAGCAGAACCTCGCGCAACTACCCCCTGCGGCAGCAAACCGTTATCAATGCGGTTCTCACGCCAAAGGTAGCCTACGAGCAGCGTCAGGGATAACAGCAGACACGCAATCGACTCAGAAGTAGAATCACTGTTACTAGCCAGCCCCATTAACAACAGGCACGAACAGAGCAACGTCAACTGAACCCAATTTACCGCCGCTGCAGATTTGCTACGCGCGGTGTCGTCAAGCAGCCACAGTGATAACACGATAAGTAGCACCGACTGCACCGAGAACAACCAGAATACCCAGCGCCAGTCTCCGGCCTGAGCGAGCAGGCCGCCTAGTAGCGGGCTGACAATCGTCGCAATGCCCCAGATCGATGTCGCCAAAGCGAATACCCTGGCTACATGACGCTCTGGAAAGAGAAAAGCCACAGCCACCATCGCAAAGCCCGACAACCAACCGCCGCCAATCCCCTGTACCACCCGCCCCACGATAAATGCATAGATATCGCTGGCCATTGCACTCATCAAGCAACCGCATAAAAGCAGCACGCCAGCAACACCATTTGCGATACGCAGTCCTAACGTCTCACTCAAGCGGCCAGCGCTTGCACTGGCCAGCAACGCACCGAGCATGAAACCCGCCACCCCCCAACTAAAGAGGCCCTCCCCGCCCAGTTCGCGAGCAACACTGGGCATGATGGTGGCTGTGACTAAACTGTCTGCCGCGCCGGTCCACACAGCCATACCCAGAAACAACAAGCGCGACAGGCGCCCCTCAGAGAAAAGGTCTTGCCAGCTATTCACTATTTTTTCATTATGCATGGCGGCAATGATGACATAGCCGCACGCCAAGTGTGCAATAGCCCGCAAAACAATTTCTTGTGCCGCTAATTCATCTGGCGGCAATCTTGCGATGCAAGCCGCACACTGCCTTCTGTAGCGTTATATCAGATGCTTATGACTCTACTATTCGTACGGCTAGCACATTACATTCCGCATGATGTAGCACGCTGTTTGCCGTTGACCCCAGCAGCAAGCGGATACCGTGGCGACCGTGGCTACCAACCACAATGAGATCCGCATGATCATGTTTAGCCTTGGCCACAATCTCGTCTGGGGGGTAACCAAAACGCACATCGATCGATCCGCGCGTGATATCAAAGGGCTCAGCCAGTTTATCGAGCTCTTTAAATAGTATCTTGCGAATCTCTTCCTGATTATAGAGCTCGCTATCCAGCGGGCTCGCATAATAAGGAAAATCGCCGTAAAAAGTGAGTGCATGAGCTACATGTATCACGCTAATTTCGGCCTGGTACCGCGCAGCTAGAGCAGCGGCTTCCTCTAGCACCTGCTCAGCTTCATCTGACAAATCTACGGCCACGAGAATATTCGAGTAACCTTTCATACCGCATCTCCCGACAAAATTTCTACAGAAGTACTCAGGCTGGGCTCTACGGCCAATGCTCTGGATACGAAGCAACTTTTAGCGGTCTTACGTAAAAGGGACTCTGCGTCGACCTTACTGACACTTTCATCAATCTGAAGTACGCAATCCATGTTAAAAGCGGCAAAGCCAACCCCCGAGCCCACGCGATCCAGCACCCCCTCTGCACGACAGGCTATTTGTCTCCAGACAAAACCTTTCCGAGCGGCAACGTCACGAAAGGTAAGGATGTAACAATCCGCCAATGCCGCCAGCAACAGCTCTTCCGGCGACCAAGCATTGCCGGAACCGCCAAAGGCAGGCGGGGGTTCAACAATCAGGTTCGACTTGGCTCCACATTGGGTGACCACCAAACCGGTGTTCAGCGCCGAAGCAGCAACAGAATAATCCTGAGGCAATTGAACCATGGCAGATGCTCAATGCATCCGCTGTCGAATTCGGCGATAGCCAGCCTTCAACTCTTCTGCCAGTAGTTCAAGTGCTACACCCACATCCTCCGCACTTTCACTAGCGGCCTCTCCCACGTCCCGCGACTTACTTTTAAGGTGCTCCCAGCGCTTTTCCAATTCTTCCCATTCGTCATGAAGGTCGGCGGCAGCGAGATGCATGCGCACTCGAATTTCATCCCTTTCGGTTTTGATATTCTGCAACCAGTCTTCTTGGGTATTTTTGCTACTGTCCATAAATTTCACTCCTGAAAATGCCCTTGGTGCCGGGCTTGTGTCATTGAACCTGTATACGGTGACTGCTAGGGGCTGCCGGCTGTGGCTTTGGCAAGCTTAATGTCAGCGTCCCATTTTTAAAGGAAGCCGTGATGTCCTTGCCAGACACACCGTGACCAACCGAAAAGCTACGCGCATAGCTGCCGCTACGACGTTCGCGACGAATAACTCGTCCCTTTTCCTTCTCTTCGCTTTCCTCATGGCGCTCCGCTCGCAATGTCAGGATTCCATCGTCTAGTTCAACTGAAATATCTTCCTTACTAACACCGGGCAGGTCAGCCGTCAGCACGTATTTGCCGTCCCTCTCTTCGATATCGACTGAAGGGGAGAAAAAACCGTTTCGTTCTGCGTCATCGTCATGTCGCAGTCCGGAAAAGACATGGTCAAAAATATTATTTAAAGAATCTCGCGGTATAAGATGCATGATAACGCCTCCTATCATCTGTCCATTTGCCTGCATGGCTTACCATCCAAACTACTGCGTTGTTGCCGGGGAGACCTTGATCCGTATCAACAAAAGCACGGATAACTGGAGGCTGCACAGATTTATTGCCGTGCATGGATCGCCAGATCTATGCACGATAGGATGTTGCTGCTTGGTCGCGGCGATAAGAAACAGAGGTATTTATCGAAACCTAGATATTGATTAACCGCTTTTGCCGGTTGCCGCCATCACCAACACCATAGCGAACGCCAACGCCAATACACCCTCCTAGCCTGTAGCCAGACGCAAGAAAGAGTCGACCATCTTGACTCAGATCAATGTTCGATTCAGCCCAGCGTGCATCATAGACTAGGTAGTTCTGTGTTGGCTTAAAGGCATCACAATGAACGCTCAACAACGCTCTCCGAGCTGCCTTCGAGTACATTCCTTGCAAGAGGCAGTCAGTTAGACGCGGCAACGCGATCTCTAAGGGGCGCAGGGGAGCAGAAGATGAAAAAACCAGTGTCGCCTAAAATCGATAAACGCAATAGAGTGAACACACGAGGCACGGAAGGTTGCGCAGTCGAACATGGCGGTTTCACACCAAGCTATAGGTCATACCCGTCAACGCGCTACTTTACAGAGAGGTTCTGCGACGAAGATGTTAGACAGGCGATACGCGCGACAAAGCAAACATCAATCGCACCACTATCGGTTTATGTGAACATACCTTTTCTGGAAGATGTCAGTCACACGGGAAACACGCCGCAGATAAATCCGCGACATATTTCACCCGCGCGCACCTACCTTGATCACCTACAACGGGAAATTCGGCTGCAAGCTGCACTCTTTGGCGCCCGGCGACCTGTTACGCAGTTTTACGTTGGCGGCAGCGTGTTGACCACACTGGGCAATGCAGACTTAACTCATCTGGTACTCATGCTTTCCACTTCCTTGAACCTCATAGAGCTCGACAACCGCGAATATTCAGTTGATATCAACCCAGACACCGTCAATTTAGAGACGCTGGCGCTGTTGAAAGGGCTCGGATTCAACCGTTTGGTTTTTCGTATTCCCAAAACGACAACCGGTTCGTCGTCAGGAAGCTACCTTGCTCAGAAAGCCCACCACCTGGCTCAACTGACTGAAGCCGCGCGCGATCACGGCTTCAGGTCGCTGACCTATAGCATGCCTGTCGAGGAGTCCGGATCACCCCTGTCCGGTATCAATACAACGCTGGACACCCTGATCGAGCTGGCGCCTGATCGCATCAGCTATGACTGTTTTAGCGATAGCCATGTACAGCCACCTAATCTGCTGGTCTTTGATCATCATGTTCGATTAGGTACCAGTGAAAGACCGATGCTGAAAAACAAATTAATAGCCCGCTTGGATGACGCGGGCTATGAACATCTGGGTATGGAATGCTTTGTGCGCGCCGATGACGACCTAGCGGTGGCCCGCAATGAAGGCCGCTTGCAGCGTAATTTACAGGGTTACACCCTGAGCCTGGCCCCCGATTTGGTAGGCCTGGGGGTTTCCGCCATCAGCGGCCTACCCGACTGCTATGTGCAAAATACCAGCTCGGTTCATCACTATTATGGATGTCTTGAGCAGGATATCCTGCCCGTCGTAACAGGGCGTTACTTGAACACTAACGATTTGGTTCAACGCTTCGTTATTATGTCTCTGATCTGTAACTTGTCAGTCGATACAAATGCAGTCTACAAGGAGTTCGGCGTACCATTTTTTGAGTTCTTTTCCGATAAATATCAAGCAGTTGAAAATCTAGAAGAGAATGGTTTGCTCACCAGACATGGCAGTACTCTTCAAGTTACGACCCAGGGGCAGCGACTATTGCGGAAAGTATGTATGGCGTTTGATGCATACCTCACCGATCATTAGATTAAGCCCCGCCAAGTCACTCAACGGCTATACTGGACGGTAAAAATCAATGGTTGCGCACAAGGCCATGACACATACAAGCAAGGACGCAGACAAAGACACACTTCGAGAGGGCTGTGCCAAAGACGGCTTTGAACACTGCCGAAACTGTCTGTTAGGTGCTATTTGCCTGCCCATTGCCCTAACTTCTAAAGATGTTGATCTCCTCGACAACATCATCGAGCGCAAACACCCACTCCAACGCGGAGAGCATCTGTACCGCGAAAAAGACCATTTTAGCGCGGTATACGCGGTTCGCAGTGGTGCCATCAAGACCTACCATATCACTGATGATGGACAGGAACAGGTCAATGGTTTCTTTTTCCCCGGTGAGATAATCGGCATGGACGGCATTGGTTGCGGACGATTCTGTAGCTCAGCTACAGCTCTGGAAACCACCAGTGTGTGCGAAATACCCTTTGAAAAGCTTGGTGAACTAAGTACACGGCTGCCCAGTCTACAACGTCATTTCTTCCAGCTGATGAGCCAGGAAATCACCGAAGATCAGAAGCTGATAACCCTCTTGAGTAAGAGTAGCTCCGAGCAACGCCTTGCCGCGCTGTTGCTTAGTGTCTCCGCTCGCAATGCACGCAGGAACCTCTCGGAGACGCGTTTTAGGCTACCAATGTCACGCACCGATATTGGCAACTATCTGGGGTTAACGGTGGAAACGGTAAGCCGACTATTCACCCGGTTTTCCCACAACGGCCTGCTAACCGTGGACAACAAGGAAGTGGCCCTGCTCGACTTAGACCGGCTACGCCATGTAGCCAGCGTCAATCGCTACAAAGCCTGACCCGCTCAAATCCAAAACCCGTTACGACCCGACCGCCAATCAGTTCTTCTCTTGATCTAGAACAAGCTACCGTCTCGGCTTTGTACTTACTATAACTTATCAACCACACCCCAACGGACGCTCGCCTGTGGTCGGCCTGTTTATCAGCGACTAACGGGCTAAGTAGCCAGGGGCGAAACAAAAGGCAGCATATAGTGAAGATCCTCGCTTTGAACGCTGGCAGCTCCAGCTTGAAATTCGCCTTGTTTGACATGGCCGTCGAAGATTGTCGCCTTGTCAAAGCAGAATTTGAGAATTTCAAAGACGGCCACTGTGTACTCCACTTTCGTCTCGGTGGAGAAAATAGTGATGAGCAAATACGATCGGAACCCCTGGCATCGATTGAAGAAGCGATCCAGTGCGTACCAACACTGTTGCAGGAATGGGGATATAGCCAAATTGATGCCATAGGACACAGGGTAATTCACGGCGGCGAGCGATTTACAAAAGCAACGCTAATCGATTCAGAAGTTCTGCAGTATATCCAATCTTGCACTCCACTGGCCCCACTACACAATCCTGCCAATTTGGCTGGCATCACCACCAGCAAAAAGATCTGGCCAAGCGCGCCCCAAATAGCGGTTTTCGATACAGCATTCCATCACAGCCTTCCGGTAGCCGCATATACCTACGCCATCCCTTCGGCTTGGAGAAAAGCTGGAGCGAGGCGTTACGGCTTCCATGGCATCTCACACCAATACGTGGCGATGCGAACCGCTCAAGCATGGCAGTCGCCGATTGAAAATCTGCGCATTATCAGCTGCCATCTGGGCAACGGATCGAGCCTGTGCGCCATTGAAAATGGAACATCCGTGGACACTTCGATGGGGATGTCTCCCTTAACCGGATTGGCTATGGGCACCCGCTCTGGGGACGTTGACCCCGGTCTATTCAGCTATCTATCCAGGCAATGCGGACTGGACATAAACACGATAGAACAGCAGCTCTACACCGATAGCGGTTTAAAAGCGCTTGGCGGCAGCCCGGACTTGCGCAATCTTGAGCAATGGGCTGCTCAAGGTAATCTCGACGCGCAGCTTGCTATTGAGGTCTATGCTTATAGTGCACGCAAATACTTGGGGGCCTTTGCGGCAGTTCTAGGAGGAATAGACGCCGTGGTTTTTACCGGTGGTATCGGCGAGAACTCCGCCACTATGCGGCAACGCATCTGCGATCGGCTACAGGTTATCGGGCTCGAGATCGACGATGCAAGGAACCGGAAAGTACGGCTCAGGGCGTTTGAAGCGCCGGAAATCGCCAGCAGCCAATCTAGGGTCCGTATATTTGTTACAAAAACCTGTGAACAACTCATGATTGCCAAAGAAGTACTAACAGCAATCGAGGGTAGCTCCGCGCTACCACATGCTGTCTGCCAAACACGTCAAGGAAACCTCTATGAATAATGTCACAACGGCGCGTGCCTCGTACCATGGCACGGTGACGGAAGAAGAACTAAAGGCATTGGACGCCTATTGGCGCGCTTGTAATTTTCTGGCAGCCGGCATGATCTATCTACAGGACAACCCATTGCTAAGGCAACCGTTGCGCGTTGAGCATATTAAACGACGCTTGCTTGGACACTGGGGAGCCAGCCCGGGCCTGTCATTTATGTATGTTCATATGAATCGGTTGATCAGCAAGCTAGATCTAAACGCAATTTTCCTGGCCGGCCCCGGACATGGTGCACCTGGTGTAATTGCGCCCGTTTATCTAGAGGAAACGTACTCTGAGATCTACCCGGATATCAGTCAGGACAGCACAGGCCTGCAACGTCTTTTTAAGCAGTTCTCATTTCCCGGCGGCATTGGCAGCCACTGCACGCCAGAGTTGCCTGGGTCTATTCACGAAGGGGGAGAGTTGGGCTACAGCCTGTCTCATGCGACCGGTGCTGTATTTGATAACCCGGACTTGATTTGTGTGGCGGCAGTTGGCGACGGCGAAGCAGAAACTGGCCCATTGGCTACCTCCTGGCATTCAGGAAAATTCATCAACCCAATACGAGATGGCGCAGTTCTACCTATACTGCATTTAAACGGCTACAAGATTAACAATCCTACGCTGCTATCACGCATACCCCACGCAGAACTTGAGGCACTTTTCAAAGGTTACGGCTGGAAACCACATTTCGTTGAAGGTAACGAGCCGATGGCAATGCATCGCAGCATGGCCGAAACAATGGAAACCTGTATCAACGAAATCCGTGCGCTGCAAAGCACCGCACGCCAAGCGGGAAACGCATGCCGCCAAGTGTGGCCAATGATTGTGCTGCGCTCCCCCAAAGGATGGACCGGCCCCAAAACCGTCGATGGTAACAAGATCGAAGGTTTTTGGCGTGCACATCAAGTACCGCTAAAAACGGTGCACCAAAACCCCGAGCATCTGCAACTTCTGGAGGAGTGGTTACGCAGCTACCGCCCGGAAGAATTGTTCGATGAAAACGGCAGTCTGATCCCAGCATTGCGGGCACTGGCGCCACGAGGGCTGCGACGCATGAGCGCCAACCCACATACCAACGGTGGCCTGCTGAAACGTAACCTGCGCATGCCAGACTTTCGCGACTACGCGGCAACCGTGGCTAAGCCCGCAACTTCGGCGGCAATGAATACCCGCCCACTCGGCGCCATGCTGCGCGACATTATGCAGATGAACAACCGTAATTTCCGCGTATTCGGTCCTGACGAAAACACTTCCAATAAACTCGACGCTATTTACGAGGTCAGCAAGAAGCTCTGGCTAGCAGAGTACTTGCCCGAGGATGCCAATGGAGGTGAATTGAGCCCCGATGGCCGGGTTCTGGAAATGCTGTCCGAGCACACGTTAGAGGGATGGTTAGAAGGCTATGTATTAACCGGTCGGCACGGCTTTTTCGCAACGTATGAAGCGTTTGTACACGTTATAGACTCGATGTTTAATCAACATGCAAAATGGTTGGCGATTGCTGAAAAACTATCTTGGCGAGCCCCTATAGCGTCACTAAACTTACTGATTACCTCAACTGTGTGGCGCCAGGACCACAATGGATTCACCCATCAGGATCCAGGTTTTCTCGATCTTGTTGTCAACAAAAGCCCAGCGGTTACACGTATTTATCTACCACCGGATGTAAACTGTCTGCTATCGACAGCCGATCACTGCCTGCGAAGCCACAACGACATCAATGTCATTGTCTGCGACAAGCAAGCACACATTCAATATCTGGATATCGACAGCGCGATTGCACACTGCACCAAAGGCCTGGGTATCTGGACATGGGCCAGCAACGACGCCGGGGAAGAACCCGATGTAGTGATGGTGGGCTGTGGTGACATCCCAACGAAAGAGGCACTCGCTGCCACGGCACTGCTGCGCGAAACCTTTCCTACGCTGAAAATTCGCTTTATCAATGTCGTCGATTTGTTTCGCTTAACACCGAACAGTGAACACCCGCACGGGCTTTCCGATAGTGATTTCGACAGCCTATTCACTGCAGACAAGCCCGTCATCTTTAATTTTCACGGCTATCCGTGGCTAATCCACCGGCTTGCATACCGGCGCAATAATCACCGCAACCTGCATGTCAGGGGTTATGTTGAACAGGGCAATATCAACACCCCTCTGGAACTGGCCATAGAAAACCGTATAGACAGGTTTAGTCTCGCTATCGAGGTTATCAACCGAGTACCAGGGCTGAATGTCGCAGGTGCGCATGCCAAGCAAGCCTTTCGGGATCAGCAGATTTCATGCCGCCAATACGCGCACACCCACGGCACCGACATGCCTCAAATCGACGACTGGGTCTGGCCCTTTTAACGAAACCGCAGCGGCGCGAAGGCAGCGCATTGCGCTGTATTCAGCACCCTCACAAGACAATCGTTTTCTGTGGAAAAGCAGAAAACCAGCGGATGAAACGGAGGTTGTTATGGCTCAATTGACATTCTACGGTGCCGTAGCCGGCGTAACCGGCTCCATGTACCTGCTTGAAATCGATGATGCTTGCCTGCTGCTGGACTGCGGGCTCTTTCAGGGCCGCCGCGAGGAGGAGGACGCCAACCGGAAGCCGCTGCCGTTCGACGCTTCCCGGATCGATGCCGTCGTGTTATCCCATGCGCATTTGGACCACTCCGGTCGACTGCCGCTACTGATGGCGCAAGGGTTCGAAGGACCGATCTACATGACTCGCCCTTCCTGTGATTTAATCGACGTGCTTTTGAAAGACGCAGCGTCGTTACAGGAACGCGATGTGGAGTGGGAAAATAAACGTCGACGCCGCGCAGGAAAAGAGACGATAGAGCCACTCTATCGGCTCGATGATGTGGAAGAAGTTCTAGATCATTGCCAGGGCATTCCCTATCACCACCGCACGCACATCGCCGACGGCGTCGATGTAAATTTTGTTGATGCCGGGCATATACTCGGCTCGGCGATAGTCGAATTATTTATCAATGAGCGAGGCGTTGAGAAGAAGCTGGTTTTCTCAGGCGACCTAGGCAACTCTCAGGCCGCCTTGCTGCGCGACCCGGACACGGTTGATACCGCGGATGTACTGCTACTGGAATCCACCTACGGCAACCGCGACCATCGCTCAATGGAAACCACGCTGCAAGAGTTTGAAGACGTCATCGAAACGGCATCTCGCAATGGAGGGAACATTCTCATCCCCTCTTTTGCGGTGGGCCGCACTCAGGAAATTATTTTCAGACTAGGCGAGCTCTATCAACAGGGCAAGCTTCGACATATGGCCATATACCTCGACAGCCCAATGGCAATAGCGGTCACCGAAATCTACCACCGGTATCAGGATATTTATAATACTGAAGACAAAGCCGCGATAGACTCAACGGCTTCAACGCACCCTACGAAACAAAAAAGCCTGCATACTTTTCTGCCAGTGCTTCGCTACTCTACCTCCACCGAAGAATCGATGGCGCTGAACCAAGTGGAGCGTGGCGCCATCATCATTGCCGGCAGCGGAATGTGTAACGGCGGGCGGATACGACATCACCTCAAACACAATCTCTGGCGTCAGCAATCCCATGTTATCTTCGTGGGCTTTCAGGCCATTGGTACACCGGGCCGCGCACTGGTCGACGGCGCAAGGCATTTCAAGATCGCCGGCGAAGAGGTTGTCGTGAGAGCCACCATTCATACGCTGGGCGGCTTTTCCGCCCACGCCGGGCAAAGCCAGCTCGTGGATTGGCTGCGTCATTTCAAAGGCAAAAAGCCCAGACTTTTTCTGGTACACGGTGAAGACGAAGCAAAAAACGCCTTGGCCGCACTGGTAAAACGCGAGGGCTGGCAACCACAGATTCCAGGACCGGGAGAAACTGTCAGTTTTTGAGCGTAAACGGCAGTCGGTTTTATTGCAGCCTCGCGAGCCTTTGAATCCCACAAACCCTCAACAGGCTGCCGGAATGCGCAGTGAACCACCCCCTACCGCTAGCGGACTTGAAGAACTGGACGAAAAACTTTTACAGGCAGTCAGCGCAAAGCTGAGCAGTAGCAGTGAAATAAGTATGCCCCAGCGGCGGCCATATGCACCCTTCATTGTCTCTTATCCCATCTACATTAATGACGCAGAATTCTCCCACACGACGACCTGACCATAACTGGCAGCGCGAGGGCAGATTTTTTTAGGATTTAGGACAATCTCGGTACGCTACAACGGCTCTTGATCATCAACAGGCTAAGGCGGGCTGCGCCGCTTGATCCAAACGCTACCGCGTTTGGCGAACGGAGACGTTCTTTCGGTCGAACACCCCTCACAAACAAAAAAGGCCCCACTCTTGCGAGTCTCGGCTTGAAATTGGCGTCTACGGCGAAAGGACGATTGATCATCAACAGGCTAAGGCCTGCTGATGCCCTGCGGGCTGCGCCGCTGCGCGGCTTGATCCAAACACTACCGCGTTTGTCGAACGGAGACGTTCTTTCGGTCGAACACCCCTCGCAAACAAAAAAGGCCCCACTCTTGCGAGTGGAGCCTTTTTTGTTTGTATGGCGCGCCCGGGACGCCGCCTGGTTCGTAGCAAAAAGTATCTGCATACTAGTAATACTCACCAAAGCTCTCCAACAGACCTTAATTTGCACTAACTATCTGTCAAAGCTTGCTTTTTATGGCCATTGCACTACTTTAAAACTATATTAAAACGTGACATTTTTCTATTTTACGAACTCTTCAAACGCAATTCCCAGTGCGACAACAACCACGCCGTAGGCACCAACTGCCAGAATTGTTTTACTAAAAATGGCCGAAGCCTTGTCTGCACTCCCTTCTCCCAGATACTTGCCGCCACGCACACTGCCGCCAATAATTAACATTAGGGCTACGCCAAATAGCAGCGTAGTTACCGGAATAATCAGATTGACGGCTGCGAGCGCCGTGATACCAACATAGTTGCCAATGAAAATCCCGTCGACAATCGAAGCCGAAGTTAAAGCGAGCAACCCCAGCAGCGACGGCAACAGATACTTGAAGAATGTCGGAATGATTGCGCCATTCAGCGCGTGGTCATCGACAGCGTATTCGCTATGCAGCCTGGTTTGGTCAGCTTCTGACATGCGTCATCTCAAAGTGAATATGGCTTTGCCGCAACGATCACCGGCAGAAGCAGAACTTACGCTACTGCGAGCAGGCGTCCATGGCATCAGCAAAGATCGCAAGACCTTCGTCAATCAGCGCATCGTCGATGGTGAGTGCAGGCAGGAAGCGAATCACATTGCCGTAGTACCCGCAGCTCAGCAGCACTAAACCGCGTTGGTAAGCTTCGGCGACGATAGCTTTGGTCAGCTCGACCGCCGGCTTGGTAGCATCGCCGTCTTGCACAAGTTCAATCGCAATCATGGCTCCGCGGTCGCAACGCACCTCGCCAATACTATCGGGATGCTTCGCCTGCAGTGCGCGCAAGAGCTCGCCGAAGCGCGCAGCGATTCGATTCGCAGCCGCCGTTAGCTGTTCTTGTTCTATGGTTTCGATAACCGCCAGCGCGGCAGCACAGCCGATGGGTGAACCGCCGTAGGTGCCCCCCAAGCCGCCCGGCAAAGCCCCATCCATAATATCGGCCTTGCCCACCACCGCCGCCAACGGAAACCCGCCGGCCATACCCTTTGCCGTGGTCATCAGGTCGGGCTCGATACCTGAATATTCGCTGGCAAAGAACTTGCCGGTGCGTGCAAACCCGGTTTGAATCTCATCGGCGATCAAAACGATGTCGTGCTGGTCGCATAAACTGCGCAACGCCTGCATGAACTCGTCCGGCGCCGGATAAAATCCGCCCTCGCCCTGCACCGGCTCGACGATAATCGCTGATACGTCTTCGGGCGCGATATCGACTTTGAACAGCGTGTCCAGAGCCGCCAACGATTGCTGCACTGAGATACCGTGATACGCCATTGGAAATGGTGCATGAAAAATCTCGCCGGGAAACGGACCAAACAAGTTCTTGTAAGGGGTGATCTTACCGGTCATCGCCATCGCCAACTGGGTACGGCCGTGAAAGCCACCATTGAAGGCGATCACACCACGCCGCCGGTTGTAAGCGCGGGCAATCTTGACACAGTTTTCGACAGCCTCGGCGCCGGTGGTGACAAAAATAGATTTCTTCGGTGTATCGCCCGGCGCCAAACGGTTTAGCTGCTCGGCGAGCAATACGGCGGAATCATAGGGGGTCACCATCACGCAGGTGTGACTGAAGCGTTCAAGCTGGGACAGCACGGCCGCCTTGACCCGCGGGTGCAGGTGCCCGGTATTGCACACAGCAATGCCCGTACCGAAATCGATATAGCGCTTGCCTTCCACATCCCACATTTCGGCGTTGTCCGCACGATCAATATAGACCGGAGCAACATTGCCCTGTCCACGCGCAATGGCATTTTCCTTGCGCTGCTGCCACTCAGCGTTGCTTACCGTCATTTGTCGATGCCTCCCATGCACATATATTTTATTTCCAGGTAGTCATCGAGACCGTATTTTGAGCCTTCGCGCCCCTGCCCGGATTCCTTGACCCCACCGAAGGGGGCCATCTCATTGGAGATCAGCCCTTCATTAATACCCACGATGCCGTATTCCAGAGCTTCACCCACACGCCAGCAGCGACCGATGTCGCGTGAGTAAAAGTATGCGGCCAGACCAACTTCGGTGTCGTTGGCCATCGCAATAGCTTCTTCTTCGGTATCAAACCGAAATACCGGCGCCACCGGCCCGAAGATTTCCTCACGAAACACCCGCATGGTGTTGGTCGCGCCGGTCAGAATTGTGGGCTCGACAAAGCACGCGCCCTTACTCGCCACATTGCCGCCAATGCATACCTCGGCTCCCTGTGATGTCGCGTCATCGATCAATCCCCGCACATCCGCAGCAGCGCTCTCGTTGATCAACGGTCCGATGGCAATCCCCTCTTCGGTACCGTCGCCGACGCGTAACTCTGCGACCGCGGCCCGCAACTTCTCAACAAACACATCATGGACACCCGTCTGGACCAATATGCGGTTGGCACAAACACAGGTCTGACCGGCATTGCGGTACTTGCTGACCATAGCCCCCTGCACCGCGGCATCGAGATCAGCATCGTCGAATACGATAAACGGTGCGTTGCCACCCAATTCCATCGAGGTGCGTTTCACGGTACCGGCGCAATCAGCGATCAGTTTTTTGCCAACCTCGGTGGATCCGGTAAAGCTCAGCTTGCGCACAATGGGGTTGGCGGTGAGTTCAGCGCCTATGGCCTGAGTATTACCCGCCAGTATATTAATGACGCCCGCGGGTATCCCGGCGCGCTCTGCCAGTTCCGCCAGAGCAAGGGCCGAGAACGGCGTCTCGTTGGCGGGTTTGCACACCACGGTACAACCGGCCGCCAGAGCCGGCGCAATTTTGCGGGTGAGCATGGCGTTGGGAAAGTTCCAGGGCGTGATGCAAGCCACCACACCGACGGGTTGTTTGACGCAGACAATGCGCTTATCTGCCGCAGGTCCCGGAATAGTATCGCCATACACCCGCTTGGCTTCCTCGGCGAACCACTCGATATAATTGGCACCGTAGGCGATTTCGCCAGCCGCCTCGGACAGCGGCTTGCCCTGCTCTGCGGTAAGAATTTTGGCCAGGTCCTGCTGATTGTCCATGACCAGATCGAACCAGCTACGCAGCAGTCCACCGCGTGCTTTTGCTGTGAGCGCCTGCCAAGCAGGCAGCGCCGCGCTTGCAGCGTCAATCGCCCGCCGGGTTTCCGTCTGCCCGCAGGCAGCGACCTCTGCAATCACGTTACCGGTCGCGGGATCTTTTACCGGGCGTGTACTAGCGTCATCCGCATCACACCACCCACCGTCAATATAGGCCTGCGTGCGCAAAAGTGATCTGTCCGCCAACTGTAAACTCATGTTATATCAGCCTGATGCTTTTCGTTGTTAACCTGCTTAAGAAATGTCGTCATCCACCGCACTACCGGCTCTTCGTCACGCTCTATAGTGCTGTCAATGAGCGAACTCAATCCCCGGTCTGCAACGTCCTCCGGAATAACCACGCCTTTACGCAGACTCACCAACTCTCGTTCAAACTTTGAGGTAAATTCCGGATGCGCCTGAAGGGTCAGCACCGCATCCCCGTAGGCGAGCGCGGCATATTTGCAAAATGTCGAACTCGCCAACACACAGGCTTGCTCAGGCAGATTGACCACCTGATCCTGATGCATCGCATTCAAAGTGAATTCTTTTAGCTGCGTGCCAGCAAGCTTGTGTGCCGCAACCACCTGATACCGTTGCAACCCAACTCCCCAACCATCGCTATACTTTTCAACCCGCCCACCAAGCGCCTCAGCAATAATCTGATGGCCAAAGCAAATACCCAATAGTGGTCGTCCCTCCGCGTAAACATCACGCACAAATTGCTTGAGTCGATCTATCCACTGAAAACCGTCGTACACACTGAATTTTGAACCCGTGATTAGCCAGGCATCACATTGCTGAACGCTGTCGGGGAAACAATCATCCCGCACATCAAACACTTCGTAGGCAAACGTCTCACCAGCACGATTAAACAGCTCAATGAACATGTCGGCATAGCTGCCGTACTCGTCACGCAACTCATCTGGGGTAATCCCAGCCGCCAGAATTCCAACCTTTAGCGTTGTGATTGCCACAGGCTTCGCCTCACAACTGGCCGAGATAGGTGTCGTACTCGATATCTGGAATCCATCGCTGCATCTTTTCGAATTCCTGCTGTTTAACGGCAGAAAACACTTTGACAAAGGTATCGCCAAGATAATTAACGTGTACGCTGCAGTTGGTGAAATTGTGTATCGCGTCAGTCCAGTTACGCGGCAACGCGGGACCGGTGGTGCCAGGCTGCCGATTATCAAGATCATTGGCATCGCCTTCTGTCGCAGCGGGTGGTTGCAGTTTGTTGTCAATGCCATGCAAGGCCCCCTCCAAGACCGTGGCGAGCGCAAGGTAAGGGTTGGCGTCGGCACCGGCAACGCGATGCTCGATACGGCGCGCGGCATGCGGGCTGTCCGGCACACGAATCGCGACGGTTCTATTTTCGTATCCCCAACAAGCCAACGTCGGTGCGTGCGAACCCGGCATGAAGCGGCGGTAGGAATTTTGATGCGGCGCAAGTATCAGCATGCTGTCGGCCATGGTATCGATCAGTCCGGCAATCGCCTGCTGCAGCAGGCCGCTGCCGTGATCACTACCATCATCAAATACATTGCTGCCGTCGCCATCCAATAAACTGAAATGTACATGCATGCCATTACCGCTGTGCTCTGTATAAGGTTTGGCCATAAACGTTGCTGCGTGACCGTGCTTGCGGGCGACCCCTTTGACCAGGCGCTTAAACATCACCGCGTGATCTGCAACACGCAAGGGGTCATCCCCGTGCTCGAGATCGATTTCGTACTGTCCGGGTCCGAATTCGGAAATGATGGTTTGTGTGGATATGCCCTGCTGCTTGCAGGCTTCACGCACCTCCGCAAAAAACGGCGCCAGCGCATCGAGTTCATCCATGGAATAACCATCAATTTCTGAGACCTGACGCCCGTGTCCATCAGTCAATACCGGGGGCTTCGGGCGCTGCGTCGTCTCTGAACTTCCATCCAGTAAATAAAACTCGAGTTCCAACGCCACCACTGGATACATACCGCGAGCGTGATATTGCGCAACCACGTGATTCAGTACCTGCCGCGGATCGGCCAGGAACGGCGTGCTATCGGCGTTAAACATCGTCGCCAGCACCTGCTGACGGGGAGGTTCCAGCCACGGCGCTGGCACTGGCTGGTCCGTTACCGGCAGACAGATGCCATCGCTGTCCCCGGTTTCGAAGACCAAGCCATTATCAATAACGTCGCTACCCCAGAAATCGACACCCAACACCGAACGCGGCATTTTCACACCATCGACAGCCAACTTGTCGCCGCTGCCCGCTGGCAGCCTCTTGCCTCTGAGGTTACCGTTCAGATCGGTAACGAAGACATCGATCTCGTTTTCTTTTTCAACGGCCATATATTCATCTACAAGTCGCGTAAAATTCAGCTATAATGTGATCACATTTATCCGGGTAAAGTCAATGGACAAGAAATCGCCGCTCAACATCATCCCTGACCCGCGCGATCAGACGGAGACAGTGACGCAGTGGGTATATCGAACCCTGCGAGATGCCGTGATGAACGGCACTGTGCTCCCCGGTCGCGCGCTCACCATCAGGGAGTTGGCTGCACTACTCGACGTCAGCGCCATGCCGGTTCGAGAAGCCTTGCGCCTTCTCGCCGCAGAAAATGCCCTCGAACTGCTGGGCAACCGCCGGGTTATCGTGCCCGAGATGAGCGCGATGAAATTCGCCGAATTGTGTGAAGCCCGCATTGCACTTGAGACGCACGCCGCGGCGCGCGCGATGCCCTATATTGACAGTCGCAGATTCGACGACCTAACCGAGCTGGATGCAAGGATCGATGAAGCGCAGGCCGAAGGAGACCTCATCAAAATAACCCAGCTCAATCAGCAATTTCACCGTACGCTATACCTGGCAAACCCCCATGATATTACCCAGCCACTGATAGAGAGTTTGTGGCTACAGCTTGGACCGTTTATGCGATTGGCTATGGCAAATCTGGCCGATCACTACATCGCAGACCGCCACAAGGAAGCACTCTCTGCTATCGCGAAAAGCGATGCCTACGCTCTAAAAATGGCGATTACCAGCGATATACGCGACGGACTGGCGTTCGCTGCCGACCCGCATTTATTGCAAAGCTTTGTCATCCAGTCGAGGCAGGACACCAATGCATGAGCAGGAAAACAGGACCTAATCACCACTTTTGTGATCACATTTTCCTTGACAACCTCTTTTTGTGATCACATTATTCATCGCCTGACTCAAACCAATCAACAGGGGCAGCCATGACCCAGTCAACATTGACGCCATCGACAAGCACTGCAGAAATTCAAGCCATGGACGCTGCTCATCACATACACCCTTTCAGCAATAGCGGAGCATTGAATCGTCTGGGCTCGCGCGTTATCACTCGCAGCGAAGGCGTTTATGTCTGGGATTCCGAGGGTAATAAAATCCTCGATGGAATGGCCGGCCTGTGGTGCGTGAATATGGGCTACGGCCGCCAGGAATTGATTGATGCCGCCACCCGGCAATTGGGCGAGCTCCCCTTCTACAACACGTTTTTTCAAACCACCCATACACCAGCGGTGGATTTAGCGGCCTTGATAGCCAGTGTCACCCCCGGCGATCTCAATCACGTGTTTTTCGCCAATTCGGGCTCTGAAGCCATCGACACGATTATCCGCACTACCCGTCAGTACTGGCAAATTCAGGGAAAACCTTACAAGCATATTCTCATCAGCAGAGAGAACGCCTACCACGGCAGCACCGTCGGCGGCGCAAGCCTCGGCGGCATGTCGGCGATGCACAAGCAGGGTGCGCCCACGCTGCCGGGCATCGAGCATATCCGCCAGCCCTACTGGTACGGTGAAGGTGGCGATCAATCTCCAGAAGATTTCGGACTCGCCTGTGCCCAGGCGCTGGAAGATCGCATTCTTGCCGTCGGCCCGGACAATGTTGCTGCGTTTATCGCGGAACCCGTGCAGGGCGCCGGTGGTGTCATCGTGCCACCGGCAAACTACTGGACCGAGATTCAGCGGATATGCAGAAAGTACGATGTACTGTTGGCAGCCGATGAAGTGATCTGTGGCTTTGGCCGCACCGGTAGCTGGTTTGGCAGCCAAACGCTAGGCATTGAACCGGATATCATCTCCATGGCCAAAGGCCTGTCCTCCGGCTATCTACCGATAGCGGCAGTGGCAATAGGCGACCGGATTGCCAACGCGCTGCTGGAATGGGATGACGAGTACGCACACGGCTTTACCTATTCCGGCCACCCCGTCGCAGCCGCCGTCGCAGCCGCGAATATCCGCCTCATGCAGAGCGAAAACATTATCGATTACGTGGCTTCGGACATCGGACCCTACTTTCAGAAGCAGTTGCGGGACACATTGGCGAACCACCCGCTGGTGGGTCACATCGAGGGGCTAGGTCTGATGGCGGGCATTGCGTTGGTCAAAGACAAATCGACCAGGGCCCTGTTCAGCGATGATGTAAACATCGGGCTGATCTGCCGAAACCACTGTTTTAACAATGGCTTGATTATGCGCGCCGTGGGCAGTCGCATGGTGTTGTCACCACCGCTAATCATTACACACGAGCAAGTTGATGAGCTTGTTACCAAGGCCAAGCACTGCCTGGACCTGACGATGAAAGACGTCAACGCGGGCTAATATTCCGATTACGAGCGAGTGACGCAAACCATGAAGACTTATGCCGAGTGGCAGCACCTCAGCCGCACTCTCACATTTAACGGTCAAGCGTATATCAACGGCAAGTTCCAACCACCACAACGTGGTGAGTATTTCCCGAGTGTCAATCCGGCGACCGAGGAACATCTCGCGGACATCGCCGCCTGCGACGAGACGGATATCGACCTGGCCGTGCAAGCTGCGAGCACTGCTTTTCAAAACGGCGAGTGGTCAAATGCCGCACCGAAACAGCGCAAGCAGGTATTGCTGAAACTGGCAGACTTGATTGAAGCGCATCAAGAGGAATTAGCCCTCACCGACACGCTCGATATGGGCAAGCCCATCTCGGAAATGATGTCGATTGACCTACCGGATACCATCGACTGCTTTCGCTGGACCGCGGAATGCATCGACAAGGTGTATGGCGAAATTGCCCCGACCGGTCCAGACACACTGGCGTTGATCAAGCGTGAACCCGTCGGCGTGGTCGGTGCGATCACACCATGGAACTACCCGCTGATGATGATCGCCTGGAAGATTGCACCGGCATTGGCCGCGGGTAACAGCGTCGTCCTAAAACCGTCGGAAAAAGCGTCGCTGAGCGCTATCCGACTCGCACAATTAGCCTCCGAAGCAGGCATCCCAGCCGGCGTGTTAAATGTTGTGCCCGGCTCGGGGCAGACGGCCGGAAAAGCCCTCGCATTACACAAAGACGTGCAAGTGCTTGCCTTTACCGGCTCGACTGCAGTCGCGGCACTGCTCATGCAGTACGCAGGCCAATCCAATATGAAGCGAGTCTGGCTTGAGGCCGGTGGCAAGTCACCCAATTTAATATTTGCAGACTGCACCGACATCGAAGCTGCTGCCACAAGTGCAGCTGCCGCAATCTTTTCAAACCAGGGTGAGGTGTGTATCGCCTGCTCGCGCGTGTATGTTGAGAAGAAGATTAAAGCACCGTTTTTGGAAGCCCTGCTGAAAGCTGCCGAGCATTTCCAACCCGGGGATCCCTTAAATCCGAGCACCACCATGGGACCGATGGTTGATCGCGCGCAATTGGCAACAGTAGAACGCTATATCGAGTCAGCGCGAAATGAAGGTGGCAACTTGCTGATGGGCGGAGCATCCGATTACCTTCCAGGCAATGGCTTTTATGCAACCCCAACCATCGTATCCGACGCGACCAACGATATGACCTTCGTCAAAGATGAGATCTTTGGTCCAGTGCTCGCGGTGGGCGAGTTTGAAACAGAAGAGGAAGCTATCGCACTAGCCAATGATAGCGCTTACGGGCTCGGCGCCGCCGTCTGGACCGGCAACCTGTCCCGAGCGCATCGAGTCAGCGACAAACTGCAATGCGGCATGGTTTGGGTCAACACCTGGGGCGAAGGCGATACTACAGTGCCCTTCGGCGGCGTCAAAGCTTCCGGTAACGGTCGCGACAAATCATTGCATGCACTCGACAAATATACCGACCTGAAAAATGTGTTGATCAGATTGTAGGGCCGCAAACGCGGCCACACGACTGACATGATGACAAGCATTTCAACGATTATGTCTGTTGCAGCCTCGATATCTACTCAAACGCAACAAATGGCAAATTCAGTCCGTCAGCCACCGCTTTACACGTCAGTTGTTTATCGATGATGTTGAGGCCGTTACGTATGTGCTTATCTTTTTTCAACGTGTCCAACACACCGTCGTTTGCCAGTCGGATTACGTATGGCAAGGTCGCGTTGGTCAGCGCAAGCGTGGACGTTCGCGCCACCCCTCCGGGCATATTGGCGACACAGTAATGAACGATACCGTCAACGGTATAGATGGGGTCTTCATGCGTGGTGGGCGTACTGGTTTCAAAGCAACCGCCCTGATCAATAGCCACATCGACCAGCACCGAGCCCTTCTTCATTAGCTGCAACATTTCGCGCGTCACCAACTTGGGCGCTGCTGCACCGGGCAACAACACCGCACCAATCACGAGATCAGCCAACCCAAGGTAGTGCTCAATACCTTGTGTGGTGGAATATACCGTAGTGATGCGATCAGTCCACAGATCGTCGATGTATCGGAGTCGGTCAAGGTTACGATCAAGCATGGTGACATTCGCGCCCATGCCGATGGCCATCCGCGCGGCATTCAAACCAACCACCCCGCCGCCGAGCACCAATACATTGGCAGGGGGAACGCCCGGAACACCGCCCAGCAGCACGCCTGAACCGCCTCGTGCGATTTCCAGACAATGCGCCCCTTCCTGCACCGCCATGCGCCCCGCCACTTCTGACATTGGCGCTAACAAGGGCAGGCGACCAATATCATCGGTCACTGTTTCATACGCGATACAGGTGGCACCACTGGCCAATAGATTTTCAGTGAGTGCACGATCTGCTGCTAGATGCAGATAGGTGAAAAGCGTGTGGCCATCGCGTAGCAACCTGCACTCCTCTGGCTGTGGCTCCTTCACCTTAACGATCAATTCGGCAGCGTCAAACACTGCAATATTGTCAGACACGACGCGTGCGCCAGCAGCGCGGTACTGCTCATCACCAAATCCGATTCCGGCACCAGCACCCGCTTCCACCGTGACTTCGTGATTGAGCTCCGTGAGCTCGCGAACGCTAGCTGGGCTCAGACCGACACGATACTCGTGATTTTTGATTTCCCTGGGGACACCTATACGCATGATTTTTCACCTAACTCAGACCCTTGACATAAGTGAAAACTCTACACATTTGCCACAGAATATATTCTTTAATATTCATGTTTATCAGGTTATATAATTTATATTTTTACTTAAGCAGCATTTTTTATCGTAAAATGACGATATGGCAGAAAATAAACTATCGACAATCGATCTTAATATTCTTCGTGTTCTGCAGGAAAACGGGCGGATGACCTATTCCGCACTAGCTGAGGAGGTGGGCCTGAGTACCTCGCCGTGTATGGAGCGCGTCAAAAAGCTAGAGAGGCTGGGCGTTATTCGCGGCTACCACGCTCAGGTGGACCCAGAAGTGCTGAATGCAGGACTGGTGGTGTTGGTACAAATCCGTCTCGACCGAAAATCTCGCAATATCTTTCGCGAGTTCAGTAAAGCCGCTGCGCGGCTGCCCCAGGTTCAGGAATGCTTTCTGGTATCGGGCAATTTCGACTACCTGATCAAAGCACGGGTTGCAGACATGCGAGAGTACCGCGATTTTCTCGGCGACACCCTGCTAACCTTGCCCGGCGTACTGGAATCAACAACTTACGTCGTCATGGAAGAAGTCAAAGACACGCCCGTGATCTCTATTGAGCGGGCGATGCAAAATTAAATTGTTACCGAGGGCTTTACCGATAAAAGCCCTCGCTGATCGATGTCGGAATTGCAACGTTTCCCTGGAGATGTCGCTGGCTTAGGGAAATTGCAGGAGACAAGCCAGGGCACCTTTACCCCAGTTCAGCCACCGCACGATAAGCTGCATCGATCGCGCTGTGCACGTATGCCTGAGCCTCGGAGTCGCTGTTGGCGATGCTGATTCGCCCGATCGGTGCGCGACCGAGTTCATGGGGTGCCTGACCTTCCTCCCATTGCGGATCGTAACGATCCAGATAATCATAGGTATAGCCGTGCGACCAGCGATTGACCGTAATCGCTGCAATATCGCGTTCTGCGTCAAAGCCCTGTTCGCCAAACATCTCGGTGAGTTGTTTTTTGATCTCGCTCTCAAAAGTCGCAAACGGCGTGCTGTAAAGTTTGTATCGGCCAAGGCGGTAGGCATCCCGGGCAGACTGTCCATCAGCGATGCGTGGCGACGGTGTATGCCCCATCCACAGCACCATCGGATCATTCTCATCAGTCTTGCCGTTATAGTCACCGAGGCTTACTGGTGCAGATTTCATCACCGACACGAAATAGCTACCTGGACAGGTATACTGCGCTGGACCCATAGCCTGTATCGCAGCACTTCTCCGCAACAGCACATTAACCATGACCAATGGAATTTTGACGCCGTACCTGAGGTGCTCTTTTTGCGCTTCGGGCATTTCCGGGCACAGGTGCGGAATAATACCGTTATAGCAAGCCAGAATGCAGTGCCTGGCCGACACGGTAAGCGCGTTCCCGTCCTGCACATAGGAAACCTCCACACCGTCCTTGGAATTCACCACGTTAACGGCGGTGCTATTTAGCCTCAGGCGGACAGGCGCATCAGATCGGTCGAGCTGACTATAATCAAAACGTGCAGTGACGATGTCGTCCATGGTATTGCCGGGCGCGACGTTTGGAATAAGATGACGAACCAGCAGCCGCGGGATCGAGGCATTTCCGTCAGGAAACATGGGAAAGGACACCTTCGAGCTCACATATCCAAAAACCCTGGTAAAGAGTTTACCCACCAGCCCAAGGCTCCTGGCCCCCGGCATGCCAAGCAAGAGCGCTTCGGATACCGAAGGGCATTCTGCACCCAGGCCCCAAAAGAGCTTTATGAAGGGCTCAAACAATGTCGCCGTTTCCGGCGTCAACCCCGCTCGACTGGTAAGGAATTCCATGTACGAGGTCGCTTCGATGTAACGCTTGGTTTCCAACAGCGACAATTCTTCGGTTAGATCTTTCTCACCCGCTATCAACGCAATTAGCCGCTGCTGTTGCTCGTCCGGCAACTGGAGAGATTGCACCATCTGGCGCCAGTCGCCCAAACCCAGCCACACGCCCCACCAATTACCTAAGACAGATCTGGATTTCCCGAAGTGTTCCTTGCCGAGAAAGACCCCATGTTCCGAGTGGAGTGTGTGAAGAACGAAATCGTTTTCACATGCCGCACCGAGCTTTTTTATGTCCACACCAATTTCGTCAATGAAGGCATTGACGTCATCGCTAAAATTCAGGGTCTCCAGATTTTGACTTCCACCTGCACCTAGCAACATGCGCCCATCGATATGAAATTCATTGCGCTTGGCATGGCCGCCAAAATCGTCATGATTATCGAGTATCAATATTCGACTTTCGGGCCCGTGTTGCTTGCGATACAGATAGGCCGCGGCCAAGCCCGAGATGCCGGCACCGACAACGATAAGGTCGTACTCCTCGTCTAAGCTCGTGTATTTCGACGGCTTCTCACCACGCCACGCCATTGCGTGGGCCACTTCAAAAGACCCGTCATGACTGCCGCGCATGCCGGTCAGCGTTGGCGGATAATAGCTGCTGTCTATTATTGGGGGGGAACCATGGGGCGCGCCGAGCGACAGCAATTCTCGCGGTGACATCGCAGCACCAGCGGCAAGCGCGAGCATAGCGCCGTCAAGAAAGTCCCTACGCTTAATGTGGCGACTCATAATACTACCCCGTTAACTTCGGTATTGAGCCACAAATTTATCTATGACTTCAGTTGCTTTTTGGGGATTACCTTCAAGACGTAATTTCAAGGTCTCCACCTGCATCACTTCCTGCGCAACAACGTAATCGAAGAACTCCCTGTCTTCTTCGGGCGCAATATCCCTGAGTCGCTCCAGGTCAGCAACGTAGGCTTCCGTTTCCTTGCACATATACCTTAAGACCGAAAGCTCAGACAATATTCGCAACACCAGCGCGCCTACAAATACTTCCATTTTGGTTTTGAAATTTGGCGCAGTGCTGATGCCGAATTTTTCTGCAACGGGTGTGTACCGCTCCTGATTCAACGTTTCGAATGCAAGGTAGGACTGATACCAACGTAATACTTCTGGCTCGAGCTTCCTTTTAACCATGCCCAAATTGCCGTTGTACGCCATCAGTCTATTCTGCACTTCATATTCAAACAGCTTTAGAAACTCTGCTCGGTGCTCCATCACTATGTTCCTCTTAATTCGTAGATTCTTGATTGTGGGTGGTCAGCTGCTCGATACGCTTGCGAAAATTGAATGCCGCAGCAACAACCGCAATCAGCATTACCCCGAACACTGGCGCTCCGATGGTCCGCATTTGGGCCGCGGGAATTGCCCCTAGAATCCAGAATAGTATCAGCGCATGGAACGCCAACCCGTATACCGCCATCGCAACGCCGGTTATTTTTGTACTCAAGTCTATACCCGCCTGATTTACCAGTGGCAATGCGAGCAACAGCGCACACAGCGCGTACATCCAGAAGCCGAGATAATCGAGAGACTTGAACAAGGAAAACGGAATTGAAACGTTCAACATCAACAGCAGCGAATCGGCCATATCAGCAGTGGCCTCTGCATTTATCACCGCGTCGGCCATCTGCGGCACCGCCCAGATTGCCATGAACTTGGGAATGATAAAGGCAATCGTCGCAACCAGGACTGCCATCGCGGCTGCTACCGCACGGAGCGGGCACTCTCGCAAAACCTGCCAGGCCAGTACCATAAATATCCCGGAGAGGGACAGCATCCCGACTATTTGAGTCGACCAGGCTGCAATGAAAGCTCCGCCATGCTCGCTCAACCAAAGCACAGATTCAGCGTGACCAGTGTCATAACCGCCGGGAGCGCTGGTGGGAAAGAATGGCGCGATCACACCCGACACACATGTGACCACCACCATCCAGAAGCCAAACCGAAAGATGCTGTCGTCAATTCCCGCCGGCAACACTCCCGCTGAACCAACCGTATCGGACATCATCAACCACTACTGTTTTTTAAGAGTCGTGGTTTGCCAGTTGGTGTATTCCATCAACCCGTGCAGAGAATTCTCACAACCGAGGCCAGACTGCTTGTGGCCTCCGAAAGCCTGATGCGGTGAATATTCGTGAATTTCGTTCAACCAAACGGTACCCGCCTCAAGCTGCGCACCGATGCGCTGCACCGCGTCCAGGTCCTTGCCCCAGACCGACGCACCCAGGCCGTAGATAGTATCGTTTGCACGAGCGACCACATCTGCTTCGTCTGACCATTTCAACAACGGCAGGATAGGACCAAACGGTTCTTCGGTGACGATCCGAGAATCTTCCGGGGGATTGTCCACCAATGTTACGGGTACAAACCAACCCGGCGCGTTAGTGTCGATCTCGCCACCCACAGCAAACTTGAAGCCGTTTTTCCGACAATCCTCGAAATAATCCTGCACTTTTTCGTATTGCATTGAATTCTGGATGGGACCAAGCGTGGTATCTTCCTCGGCGCCATCACCCACCTTTACGTTGGCCTCAATGAACCTGACCATCGCGTCGCGAACCTGATCGTAGATTTCTTCGTGAATGTACACACGCTTGGTCGCGTTGCAAAACTGCGCATTGTTCTGGAACGAGGCCCAAAAGAGTTGCTCGGCGACCACCTCCGGATCAACGTCGGGCAAGACAATAGCCGGGTCGTTGCCACCAAGCTCGAGTGTTACACGCTTGATGGTGTCCGCCGCCGAGCGCGCCACGTGGCGTCCTGTTGCGGTGGAACCGGTAAATGCGATCTTGTTGATGTCCGGGTGCGCCGTCATCCATTTACCCAACTCATCGTCACCTGTTACACAATTCACCACCCCGGGTGGTAAAATCTGCTGCGCCAACTCGACAAACTTCAAATCGCATAGCGGTGTATACGGGGACGGCTTTAATACCACGGTACAACCTGCCACCAGTGCCGGCGCAATTTTCCAAACCGCAAGTAACAGCGGAAAGTTCCAGGGCACGATGGCGCCAACCACACCCAGCGGGGTATAACGGGTAACCACCCTGCGCTCGGCGCTGTCTTCCAACACTTCGTCTTCCAGCGACTGGGTGGCAATTTCTTTCAACCAGGCAGCAGAACCAAACACCTCCCACTCGGCACCTGCCCGCGGCTTGCCCTGTTCGCGAGTCAGCAAGGCCATAAACGCTTCGGCGTTGGCCTCGATCAAATCGCCAAGTGCAGCGACTTTTTCCTGCCGCTCCGCCAGGGGTGTTTTACTCCAAGCGCCAAATGCACGACGGGAGCTGGCAACGGCCTCATCCAGCTGCGCTTGGGAACAATCGGGCACACCGGCGATCACCGCCTTGGTCGCTGGGTTGTAGACCGGATGGGTCTTGTCGGTGAACACCGCTTTGCCATCGATGGTCATTGCATAATCGCTGTCAAAATTAATCATGATTTCAGCTCCTGCTATTATTAGTCTGATACATCCAAGGTGTGTAATTCGCGGCGCATGATTTTACCGGTACTGGTCTTGGGAACATCCGCAACAAATTGCACTGCCCGCGGCACCTTATAGGCGGCGAGGTGCTCGCGACAGTACGCGATGATGTCTTCCTCACTCGGCGAGCAACCCTCTTTCGGTATGACATACGCCTTCGCGAGCTCGCCCTTGAGCTCGTCTGCGACGGACCCTACCGCTGCCAGCGCCACATCCGGATGAGTAGCCAAAACGCGCTCGATCTCTGCGGGGTACACGTTATAGCCCGCGGTCAAAATCATGTCTTTTTTACGGTCGACAATACTGATATTGCCCTGCCTGTCCATGGTTGCGAGATCGCCGGTGTGCAACCAGCCATCGGGTTCAATCGTCTCTTGTGTTGCCTTTTCGTTGCCAAAATAGCCGTCCATAACGATGGCACCGCGAATCATCAGCTCACCCACTTCTCCGGCGGGCATCTCTTTAGATGCGTCATCGACGTCAACGATTCGGGCGCTGACGTAGGGTATCGCCACACCGATCGAACCATGGCGATATTCACCATTCCACGCAAAGGTAGTGCCGAGCCCGGCGAGCTCAGTCATACCCCACAACTCAATCAGCGGACAGCCAAAACGTTCTTCGACCTCCCGCATCTTCGCCGGAGGCATCGGCTGCCCGCCAACCGTGCACAATCGCAACGAAGACAGGTCGAATTTCCCCACTTTCGGATGGTTCAACATGAACATGTACATGGTGGGCACGCCGTCAAAGATCGTGGCCTTGTGCGCCTGCATTGAAGCGAGCATTTCGCCCGGGTCGAACAGCGGATGAATCACTATCTTGCCGCCGCATTGGAACATGGCATTCATCACGACATTGCCGTACACATGCGGGCACGGTAGCGCGGTGACAACAACATCGCTGGAGTTGCGGCCGTGCATCAGCCCGGTCATGGCAATATTGGTGGCAACGGCACGATGCGACAACATTGCGCCCTTTGGTTTGCCGGTAGTACCAGAGGTATAGCAAATTGTAGACAAACTCTCCGGCGGGGACAGAACAGCTTCGAATTGTTCACTACCGTGCGCAAGCATTGTTTCAAAGGCGATCGCACCATCGGGAATATCATCGCCGTAAAGGATCAAGGAATCGATGCCCGATCCTGAGAGTCGCTCAACGAGTGGCAAACCTTTTTCGCGTGACGCGATAATCGCCTTGGCGCCGCAGTCTTCAACGACAAACTCGACCTCTTCCGGGGTTAACATGACGTTGATCGGATTGACTACGGCGCCAGCTTTGAGAATACCGTAGTAGCTGACCACCCACTCCCAGGCATTAGCCCCATACAGAGTGACCCGATCGCCGGGCGACACCCCGTTGGCAACCAGTCCGCTTGCGACCTGATTGGATAAGGCATCAAGGTGAATAAAAGAAAATTCGTCGGTGCCGATCACCAGCGCGATTTGATCACCGTACTGCTGAGCTGCATCGCTCAATATGCTTGCAAGGTGTTGCATGGCTTATACCATTATTGTAATTAGTCATACGAACCGACAGCGAATACAACCCTGCCGGCACGGCTTAATATACTAATACATGTCGTTTGACATGTATAGCGCGATCACACTAAGGGCTATGCGCCCGATCTCTCTCTGATCGCATCCAGCACAAACTTCTCAACCTGCTTTCGGTGCTTTTCCCAACGGCGGCCCTCTCCAATAAATATCGTCGAACCTTCAACCAAAGACATCAGGGCAATCGCCTCAATTCGCGGCGCCGGGCTGCCGGCTGTTTTCAGCGCTCGCTCCAGCAACGACAGATATTGCGCGTAGATACCGTCAACCAATTCCTTGACCAGCGGTTCAACCTGTCCCATTGCCCAAAGTTGCGGCCATAAGCGGTCTGATAACAACGCGTTCCCCGGGGCATCTTCCAAAAGCATCTGTATGAACTCTACCGGACTGCTACCCACGCCACGCGCCTGCAGATCATGCCAACCAGCCTTATATACGTCGCTGATGTAACTCGCCAGTGCGACCAACAACGCCTCCCAATTGGCGAAGTGATACTGCAGAGCACCGAGTTTTAGCCCACTCGCACGTGCCAGCGAACGCATACCCAGCGCTGAATAACCTTCCGTGGCGATAATCTCGATGGCTGCCTGCAATATCTGTTTTCTGCGATCAGTCAGCTCTACCGCTTGTACTGCTTGTCTACTCACTACTCACCCTCCACCTGGGTTCCCCCCTAATCTCTAGAAGCACATATTTACGATAAGCTAAACAGTATACCGGTCAACCGACGTCTTTCGGGTGCCGCGTCACATTGCCGACTTGAACTTGATCGCCGCAGCAACAAACGCGATGAGTATAAGCAGGAACCCCGCAGCAACTGCGATCTCAATCGCGGCGCTGCCCGCCGCGTCCATAAAGACCGCGATCATCATTACATGCCAGATCAAGCCAAACAGGCCCAGCGCCACCGCCGCGATCTTGATGCTGCGTGACTCCGCTGCCTGCTCAAACAGCGGGCCAGCTATCATCAAGGAAAACAGTGCGTACATCCAAAATCCGAGGTAATCCAAAGAAGTGTATAGCGAATACGGGATCGACACATTCAAAATCAGCAGCAGCGCATCGGCCATTTCAGCGCCTGCGCCGCCATCGACAATCGCATCACCCAGCTGCGGGATCGTCCATACCGCAATAAATTTCGGGATGATAAACGCCACAAAAGACACCAGTACAAACATAGCGGCAATCAGCGCCCGGATCGGACGGGCAGCAAACACCATCCAGCAAAGTACAAACATCGTCGCCGTCCATGCACTCATCCATGCGATCTGAATCAACCAGCCCATGATGAATGAACCACCGTTCGCACTAAGCCAGGCCGCTCGATCGGCGTGCACCGCCTCGGCGCCACCAGGCGCATCGAGCGGAAAGAAACCCGATGCAAGCGCCAACGCGAATGCAGCGATAACTGACCAAAACCCAAGTCGATTGATATCTTCTTCCAACAATTTTTGCTTCATTACACAAGCTCCTCAACCTATTATTTATGTGTGGACAGTGTTTTTTACCAAAACCAGCTAAAGTCCAAAGACGCAAGCTAGTAGTGTGAGAAATGCCAGTGTGGATCTATTCATTTTTAGTTCCCGCCGAATGATCAGATGATTCTGGGAGTGGGCAGCTATTTCATAGCACGATTTTTAAGCATCGTTCGCGTAATAAGAGCGAGTTAACAATGCAAAAGGCGTTTTTCGATTGGCTGGCAAATCACCAATTCCAACTAAAGTCCAGCGAGGCATGCCGGCGATCAGCGGCCCGTCCAAACTCGGAGTCAGGCCAGATCGATGATCCGTATCCGCTCTTGAGTGAGAAATATTTTTCATCGGTCAGGTTGGTGACTGACAGCATCAGAGACCAGGACTCAGATGCCGGCATCAGTGAAAGCCGGCCGTTGAATATCCATTGCGCTTCATGTTCGTTGGCAGGCCTGTACCCGGGGTCTGTAAAAAAGCTGTCGGTATACAGGGCATCGACAGCCAGTGAAATTACCCCGCCTTCGCCCATCCAGTGGAGCGGTAGTGCGATTTCCGGCGTGAACACACCGCTCAGTTCCGGTGCATTGGTCAGTGTTTCGCCCGCAAGGTTCTCGCCATTGGGTCCGCCACCCGGATAGTCCTGGTAGGTGGCGTCGTTATAAGCGAATGAGCCACTCAGAGTCAGCCAGGGAAGGCTGGCGGGCAGATACATACCATCGATTTCAACACCTTGCGCCCTTGCCTCCGCTGCATTTGCGAGCGATAAAAACGGTATAACACCATCGTCGGTGCGCACATAGACATGCAGGTCAGTGAAGTCAGAACGGTAAAGACTCACATTCAGCTGTAAAGTCTGATCGAATAAAACGTTCTTCAGGCCGATTTCATAGAGTTCGGCGAATTCGGGTTCAACCTGAAGTGTGCTTTCCTCATTGAGGGCGAAAAAGTTGAACGCCCCCCCCTTGAAACCACGTGAATAAGTGGCATAGCTGACAACATCACCATCAAAAAACTCGTATTGCAGACTCAGTTTTCCAGAAAGTTCACGTTCCCGCATCTCGGGTTCCATGGTCACGTCCTCTTCTGCACCGAGCGCCGGGGCCAATACCGAGGCATCACCCTCACCACTGGGGTGTAGTTTGCGAACGGGCATAAAGGCATCACGATCGACCCGGTCGTATCGCAGGCCAGCCGTGATGGCCAGCCGTGGCACAGGGCGATAAATCATCTGGGTGAAGTAACCTTGTGCGATGGTCTTCATTTCAGGAAAGACGGCGACGCCGTCTCCGGCAAGCGATGTGATACCACTCAGGTCAGGTAAGCCGCAGGTCGGGCAGAGCCCACCACCGATACCGGGGACTCCGAGGACTTGTAGGCCTGCGGGACTCCCTAAATAGGCTACCGTATCGTCACCACCGACAATGCGGTAATCATAGTTGACGCGCTCATCCTGTAAAAAAATACCGGAGACGAACTCAGTCTCGCCGCCACCCAGGCTGAAAAATCCGGGCGTGAGACCCTGCAGCCGGGCCTCCAGTTGTCGCATGCGGATATTTTCGAGGGCTTCCGGAACGCGGAATACATCCGCAGGGCTGACATCCAGATCTTGAGGGGCATCAATCAGCATGTCCGCACCACCGAGTATCAGTGTTGTGGAGAGATTTTCAAACAGCAAAGGTGATCCCCAGTCGTTGTCCATCCGCACGCCGTATAGCCGTGCGTTATCTATCGTGGTGTGATCCACAAAATCGAATGACTGCTTGCCGTCAAAGGCGTTGTCTTCAATGTTCGGGTCGTACTGGGACATGAAATCCCTGTCCGCTTGAGACAGAGAGGTTAAAGGCTCATTCACGGACGTATGATCCACATCTACTTCATAAAAAAAGATATTGAACTCAGTACTGTCGGATGGGGTCCAGCGGAGCTTAGTCCGCCAGACGGTGCGATCAATAAATCCGACATCATCGCCATTGAAGGTATTTTCAAATCTGGAGCCCGGCCTGTCGACCAGAACACTGAGCCGGCCACTGAGCGTGTCGGTCAGGGGCCCGCTGACCGCGCCGGAGAACTGCTGGTCCTCTTCACCGTGACGCAAGGAAATGAATCCCGAGAATTCATCGGTCGGAGCGGCAGTGATCAGGTTGATAACCCCAGCGGTGGTGCTTTTGCCAAACAGCGTACCTTGCGGGCCACGCAGGGTTTCAATCCGCTCCAGATCAAAAAAACCCAGATGAAAGAAAGTCTGCCGGGCTAGCGCCAGATCATCGATGACCAGACCAACCGAGTTGTCACCACCGCCAACCGCAGCGACTGACTGAACGCCGCGAATCGCAATCTCCGGTTCAACGCCGTTGTCGGCCAACGTGGTATTGGGCACGTATTTGGCAATATCACTAAAGTCATTCAGATTCGCCTTCTGCATGAAATCGCCGGTCAAGGCCTGCACCGAACCCGCGACGTCCTGCACGCTCTGCTCGGTTTTGTTGGCGGTGACAATCACTTCTTCGATCACCCTGCCCTGCGCTTCTCCGCTCGCCGGCGCCTGCTGCTGGGCGTAGGCGAACTGACACATCGCAAATACCGACACAATCGCGACACGAAGGGTCTTCATCACATTAAACCTTTTCAATTTATTAGACTTATCACTGAAATCATATTGCATGTCGAATGACATGTAAACCCGCGATACTTGCTGCTTCGCGGCGCTACCAGGCCCAACTAAAATCCAGTGACGCATGACGGCGGTCGCCCACTCGCACCAGCTTTGAGTTGGGCCAGACCAAATCGCCATCACCACCGCCATTTCTGGTGAGGTATTTCTCGTCGGTGAGATTGGACACCGAGAGAACCACCGACCAGGGACCGGACTGCGGCGCCAGACTAAGCCGGGCATTGAACAACAATCTTGCCTCGATTTCCTTGTCCGATGGCAGGCTGGTTTCGGTGTAGTAGCTGTCAGTGTAGAGCGCATCGATCGCCAGCGAAATCGCGGTGTCTGCACCCATCCACGGCAGCGGAAAACTGATTTCCGGGGTGAACACTGCTGACCAATCGGGCGCATTCACCAGCGTCTTGCCGCTTAAATCTCCGCCCGGCCCGTCCTTATAATCCAGATACCGGGCATGAGAGTACGCGACCGAGCCGCTGATACTTAGCCAGTGCGCGAATTGCGGCAACCACATGCCATCCATTTCAACGCCGCGCGTTCTCGCTTTGGCCGCATTGTCGAGACGGATGAAGGGGAATAATCCTTCCTCAAAGTAGACATAGGTCTGAAGGTCATCGAATTCCGAATCATAGGCACTGATATTCCAGATCAACGAACTGTCAAATAACACGCTTTTGAAGCCGAGCTCCCATCCTTCTACAAACTCGGGCCGCACCTGCACCTCCTGGGTGGAGTTGACCGCAAAATCGTTGAACGCCCCACCCTTAAAGGCACGTGCCCAGGTCAGGTAGCTGACGACCTTGCCTTCAAAAAGATCATACTGCACGCTGACCTTGGCGGAATCTTCCCGCTCCCTGATTTTGGGCGTAAAGGTAACATCTTCCGCCTCAAAGGCCTGGGCGACAATTGAAAGATCACCATTGCCACTGGGGTGCAGCTTGCGTACCGGCATGTAGGCATCGCGATTAATTCGGTCGTAACGAATTCCGCCAGTAATCGCCAACCGCTCGATCGGACGGTAGGTCATCTGCAGAAATATGCCCTGTACGGATACATCATACTCGGGCGATACCCGGATCCCGTCATCAACCAGTGAGCCGCCAAACCCAGCGGGTGGTGTTATAGGAATGCCAGGAAAGCCAAGCAGCGCCTCAAAACCGGGCCCGGCCAGATAGGATTCCGCATCCTCTCCACCCACCAGGATGTAGTCGGTAGCAATTTCCTCTTCTTGCAGAAAAATGCCGGTAATGAATTCCGTGTCACCACCACCCAGCCCAAAAAACCCCGTTGCTGCACCCTGAACCCGCATTTCCAGTTGCTGCATATCGACTCCGCCGGTACTAACTGGTGCCCGAAAGATATCGGCGGGACTTGAATCTGTATCAGCGTCAGCGCTATTGAAATATTCCAACGCACCCAAAACGACAGTAGTAGACAGTGAATCCAGCGGCCCCCATTCACCCCAATCGGTGTCCAGCCGGATACCGTATAACTGAGCATCATCGATTTCTCCCTGCCGCAGAAAATCGAAGGACTGTCGGCCGTCAAAGGCATCGCCGTCTATATCTGGATCAAACTGCGCCAGATAATCGCGATCGGCTTCAACCAGTTCGCCGAATGGCGAATTAACATCTTCATTTTTTACATCGGTGTTACTGAAAAATAGGCTGATATCCGTGGATTCAGTAGGTCGCCAAAGAAACTTGATTCTATAACTGGTGCGGTCGACGTATCCCACCTCATCACCATTGAAAGTGTTGGTTGATCGGGACCCCTCACGCTCCACCATGAAGCTGATTCTGGCACTGAGCGTATTTGCTAGCGGTCCGCTGACTGCGCCCTGTAACTGCTGATCGTCTTCACCCTGACGCAGGGTGATATTTCCGCTGAATTCGTCCGTTGGCGCCGCGGACACCAGGCTTACCAGACCGGCCGTGACGCTCTTGCCGAAGAGAGTGCCCTGCGGACCACGCAACACCTCTACCCGCTCCAGGTCGAAAAACCCCATGTGAAAGAAATCCTGCTGACTCAACACGAGGTCGTCGACCACCATTCCCACGGAGTTGTCGCCAACACCGGTCGATTGCATCCCGCGGATCGCAATCTGGGGAGAAAAATCCGTCTCTGTCACCATCAGATTCGGCATATACGACGCCACTTCGGCGAAATCGTTGACGTCTGCCTTTTGCAAAAATTCGCCGGTAACCGCCTGCACCGAACCGGGAATATCCTGCACGCTCTGTTCGGTCTTGTTGGCGGTGACAATCACTTCCTCGATGAAACGGCCCTGGGGCTGCGTAGCTTGTGACGGCTGCTGTGCGTGTGCCGACTCGAGTATATGAATAACCACAACAGCCGCAACGAGCATTATTCTCATGGAGGGCAATCCTTATTTTATTTGTATAATTCCGAAAAATACTACAACATGTCGATTGACATGTATAGCTGCGTCGCATTCGGCTTTACAATTACCATACCGGGCAAGGGGTATTCGATGACTCGCAACGTTACACGCAGAGATTTGTTAAACGGGATCGCTATCGGCACCGGAGCCGGCATGTTGGCGCCCAGCGGGTTGCTGGCTGCCGGTGAGGCGGCGACCGGATTTGCAAGCAAAGCTAGCAGATACTATCCACCCACCCTCACCGGCATGCGCGGCAGTCACCCTGGTTCATTCGAAGTGGCACACGATTTAGCCTGGCGCGGAAAGAAGCCTGAACAGTACCAACCGCTCGATGAGCACTACGATCTCGTTGTGGTCGGCGCAGGAATGAGTGGTCTGGCCGCGGCCTGGTACTACCGCAAACAGGTCGGCCACGACGCTCGAATTCTAATTCTGGACAACCACGACGACTTCGGCGGTCATGCCAAGCGTAACGAGTTTCATTACAACGGCCGCATGTTGCTGGGTCTGGGTGGCGCACAGAATATCGAAGGGCTGGGCAGCTACAGTGACGAGGCCGTGAGCCTGATGAACGATATCGGGATCGATCAAGCATTCATGGACAAATTGGGTGAAAGTACCGCAGACGATTACGGGATGGTACTCAGCACGCTGACCGGCCCTGCGCAACTCGGTATGGCAATACCTGGACCCGACGGTCATGTTGCTGTGGGTGGACAGTGGCTCCTGTTGTTACAGGGCCAGGGCGACTATGTGTCAGCAATACGCGAACTCCCCCTCTCTACTCCAGAACAGGACAAACTCATTACTCTGGTCGGAGGTGATAAGGATTATCTTGCGGATCTGTCACTACTTGAAACCTGGGAGTACATCAAAACCACACCCTATAACCAGTTTCTCACAGAAAAGGTTGGGCTGGCGGAGGAAACCATCGCCATTACCAATGCCTGGTTGATGATATTAGGGGGCTACACCGGCTGGAACTACTCGGTGCTGGAAGCATGCGCCGGCGGTTCCCCCGGTTTTCGCGCCATCGGCTGGTTGGGCAAGGCGGTATCGAAAGCGGGCGTTTGGGTTGCCGAATCTTACCTTGCTCCGATTCGCATGTTCCCCGACGGTAACGCATCCGTTGCCCGCTTACTGGTACAAAAAATGATTCCCATGGCGGCACCCGATATGAAGGGAACCGAAGATGTAGTCACCGCGCGCTTTGATTACAGTGCACTCGACCGCGCAGACAATCCCACACGAATTCGTTTAAACAGCACCGCCGTGCGTGTACAGGAAGTCGCGGGCGAAAAAGTCGAAGTCGACTACGTCCAAAATGGCACTGCCCTGCGTGTTTCAGCTGATCGCTGCATTCTCGCTTGCTATAACGGCATCATTCCGCACCTTTGCCCGCAATTACCCGACGAGCAGAAGCAGGCGCTCCAGTACGGCGTTAAGATACCATTTGTTTACGCCAATGTTTTGTTGAAGGATAGCAAGGCATTTTCAAAGTTAAGCGCCAATTTTTACCAATGTCCAAACGACCCATTTCAGTGGGTAGCCTCCGCGCCGGACGTCGCTATAGGCGGATATGAACCGCCACGCACTCCGGAAGATCCCATGCTGATGTTTATGATGAGCTCGCCGATGGAGAAACCACCTACCGAAGGCATGCACGTTCGCGATGTACTGAGACTTGCGCGCCACAAGGTATACGCCACAACCTTTGCAGAATTCGAGCAACAAATTCGTAACCAGTTGCAGTCATTACTGGGCAAGCACGGCTTTAACCACACGACCGATATCAAGGCAATCACCGTCAACAGGATCCCCCATGGCTATGCCTACAGCTACAGTGGGTTGCACGACCCAGCATGGGAAGAAGGCAAGGCACCCCACGAGATTGGTCGCCGGCAATTCGGTCGCATTTCCATCGCCAATTCGGACTCTGAGGCAACACCACTAATGAACGCCGCTACTGATGCGGCGTGGCGTGCGGTACAGGAGCAACTCGTGTAAGCCCCCATAAAATAGCGACATGCCCAATTGGAGTTCTCCGGCGTACGCTGATACGACGAAGGAGAACCACAATGAAAAGTCATACTACCCGGAGACGCAGATCCTTTGAATTCTGAAGGAAGTTGAGACAGTTCGCATCGTGAAGGAGGTCTTTCGAGCATACGGCATATCCGACGCGACCTAAATTCAGAGCGATATCGCGTAACTCATTGAGTTTAGGTAGTCGCGATCTTGTTAGTGGGGCCATACCTGATTCTAGATTATTGAGCACTAGGCTTGTTTTTCTAGGGCCTTATTTACAGTGACGAATATATCTTATTGAAAATAAAGTAGATAAATAAAACGGCCAGACTACATTATCGTTGTTTCCCGATCCAGGGAGGATACCAACTGATATAGAGCGGTATCGTTTTTCGGGTGCCAGTACCTAGGCCTGAAATAGCCCCTAATCAGGTTTGCGATCGATGCATCTTTCGTCTCAAGCCGCGCCAATGGTACGGCCAACATTTCCAGGGCGGCCATGTCATGGGGCTGTATCGCACCCCGACATGACGCATAGCGTTCCTTTTCCGACCCAACCAGCGTAACGGTCTTACCGATGTCGTGGAGGATGATCAGCGCAATCGCAATATCCCTTCGTATGCCGGCGTCGCGGTAAGCAGCGTATTTGCACAAACCTTCGAGCATCTCTGCTGTATGCACCAATAATCCGCCCTGATAGGCGTGGTGATGGCGCATGCTGCCTGGGACATTAAGAAACCCCATCGCTGTACTCGCATCTCGAAATACCGCCGAAAGAAGCGCCTGTACTGCCGGGTGATAGATACTGTTCCAATAGCGCGTCACGCGCCTCAAGTTCGGAATGAGGTGTGGGAGCACCCAATCCGCAGGCAACAAGGCCGTTGGACGCAATGATTCTAATAGGTCACAACGATGCAGCGAGTCCACTTTGAGCAGTCGCCGGTCATTCAAGGTCCGTAGCTCTCCAGATACTCGAACAATGTCACCATGCTGAATAGCGCGCTGGTGAGGAAGAAAGTTACTGTGGCGCAGTACTGCCGTAGCTGTACCAGCCAGGCAGCCTAACTCTAGGCGGGTACACCCCTGCCCCTCCCTATTCAGGCGGTCGATCCTGCCCAGCACCCGAAATTGGCGGTCTTCCAGCCATAGAGGCTCCGAGAGCAATGGCGGTTGGCCCTGGGTACCAATGCTTACTGTGGTATCTGGATTACGGTCTTTCATACTCCGCTCTCCTTTTCACCCTCTAGCAGACGGTCAAAGGCAGACCCGTCTTGGCGAGTGAGATTGGGCACGTACCGGGAATACACCCGAAACAACATCTCAGTGGACGTGTGGCCCAATTGGCTAGCGATCCATTCTGGTGACTCGCCAGCCGCCAACCACAATGTCGCCGCGGAATGTCGCGTCTGATACGGTCTACGCTTAGGCAAATCGAGATATCGAAGTAATGGGTACCAAACCCTATCCGTGAAGTTTTTGTTGTCTAGCGGCTGCCCCAGGCGATTACAAAAGACATACTCACTCACCTCTCCCGTTGCTACTTCTTGGGTTTTCAGCGCCATATAAACGGCCTCCGACATTCGGATTTCCCGCTGGCTGCCGTCGTTCTTGGTGTATTCCGTACGGCCTTTTGAAAATGCTTCCCGCACCAGAATCTGGCGACGTTCAAAGTCGACATGTTTCCACTTCAGGCCATGTAGCTCCCCAGAGCGCATACCCGTGAAGAACCGCACCGTCATGTAGGGCTGGTAGTCCGGCCGAACCTTTTCAAGGATCAATCGAACCTCTTCCAGCGAGAACGGGTGTATATCGGTCTTCTGGACCTTGAGCCTTTTGATGCGCTCAGTTGGGCTGGTAAATTCATACCGGTCAGCAGCCTCATCAAGGATGGCCTTTAAGGATCCGACGATCTCGTTGATGGTTTTTGCGCTGAGTGGCTTGTCGTGATGGCCGGGGACTTTGGCGAGTGTCGACCGAAATGACAGTACTTCCGCTTTGGTGATGCTGTTGACGCTTTTTTGACCAAAGACAGGGCGCAGGTGGCGATTCAAAATACATTGCTGCAACTCGAGTGTCGCCCGGCGCCATCGCACCTCATTCTCCGTCAGCCATTGATCAGCAAAATCGGAAAAGATGGGGACATCAAATGCCTGGCTCTGCGCCGCTTCAACCGATGGTTGTACCGCAGCCCCCTGCCCCAACCCTGAGGCAAACTTCAGCCCGGTTTTTGAGTTCGGGAAGTAGGCCAGATAATCAAACTGACCCAGCGTAATCTCGGCCTCGATCTTCTTGAGGACCTGCTCCATCTTGCGACGATTTTGAGGTGTGTCCGGCAATCTAGTCTGCTCTCGACACCGCTTACCTTGGCACCGAAACTCAAAAAAGAGATATCCCGTTTCTGGGCGAACTCGAATACTACCCATTACACACTCCTCCAGCCGCCATCGGGATACTCGTCGAACGAGGTTGTACCTTTGTCATGTCCTCAAGAATTTGTTCCCAGATATACAGGATTTTTCTGCCGCCAAATGGTCGGACGTAATGAACGCCCTCTATCAGTACCGAGTCCTTCAACTGGTTGCGAATGGTCCGGGCGTCATACTTAATCCGCTGAGCTAGCTCTTCGGTAGTGAGAAATGTCTGATGACTCATGTGTTGTCGCTCCTCTGTGATAGAATCAGGAAATGACAAAACGCTAGATAGGGAGGCGATTTGTCATCTTGAATGACATTTTAGCGCGCAAAATATGTTTTGCAACAACTTTTTTTCATTCTGGATGACATTTCTTTTTTTAGAGTGATAAAATGCCACTTAAGTCGGCTCATGGGTGAGCGCAAATTAAAGGTGACAGACGTCGCAAGAGAAACAGGGCTGCATCGCAATACAATTACGCTGCTGTATAAAGAAACAGCAACGCGCGTTGAATTAGATGCGGTAGACCAACTTTGCGAATTTTTTGACTGCGAAGTTGGGGAGCTATTTGAAAGGGTCTCTGACTAACGATAACCGCACAGTCACCGCTGACCTCTTGTCTTTCCCGGTGGGATTCGCACCAAGAGGTCGCCCGAAAAGTTGCCGCATTTTTCTGGGCACAGAATGGGCACAAGTTGGGCACAACGCGGAATTGCAGGCATAAAAAAACCCAGCACGATGACTGGGTTTTTGAAAGCTATTCAATAGCTTATGTATGGCGCGCCCGGCACGATTCGAACGTGCGACCGCCTGGTTCGTAGCCAGGTACTCTATCCAGCTGAGCTACGGGCGCTTAGTGGCATTTCTGCCGAGGCGCGTACTATAGGGAAGCACCTCTCGAGTGTCAACCTTCAGTAAGGGAAAATCCACCTTTCCAAGGGCTTACCGGTCTATTTGTTTAATATTTAACCGACAGTGTGAGGCCATAGGTTTGCGGCATGCCAGTGATGCGGTATTTGATGTCACCTACGCCCTGATGCACGCTATTTACCACGTATTCATTGAAGATATTTCGGCCCCACAGAGTAACCATCCAGTCGCTGGTTTGGCGACCGAAGCGGATGCGGGCGTTGGTTATGCCGTAATCCGGATGGGCAAACAGGGGGTCGCCCTCAATACTGGAGTTGGTTTCATCCACATATTGGTAGTCGATACCGATACCAGCCTCAAAACGCTCGGAGATGGGGAGGCTGTAGTCGGCTGTTAGAGAGTAGGAAAGCTTCGGCGAGTAGTTGAATTCCTGGCCCGCTAGGTCCACATTTTCGCCCTGATTATTGATCGCCTCAAACTCTTTGATTTCGGTCTTCAGGTAGGCAATGGCGCCTGCCAGATACAGGCCGTCGAGCGGTGTGAGGGTGAAGTCCAGCTCTACGCCTTTGACCTCTGAGCGCGGCGCATTGCGCAGCGCGGGGAGCGGCCCAAATACCGCGTCATTAAAACGTGACAGCAGTTGCTTGTCCCGATAGCGATAGTAGAACAGCGCGCTGTTGATATGAGCGCGGCGCTCCCACACGTCCACTTTGGCGCCCAGCTCGTAGGCGTCTACCTGCTCCTGCTTCACCGATTCCAGCTGAGCGTGATCCGAGGTCTGAAACAAGGGGAATGAACCCGATTTGAACCCACGGGTATAAGAGGCATAGAGCAGGTAGTCGTCCGAAGGCGTCCAGTCCACTACCGCGCGGTAAGACAGGCTGTCCTCTTCTAAGGTTTCCTCGTATGCACCCACTTTACCCGCCTCACCGACACTGAAGCAGCCATTTACGTCGACCGTTTCCGGGGTTGTTCCAGCTTCCAGCGCGCGCTGGGTAGCCAGGCTCTGAAACAGCACGTACATGCCGCTCAAGGGGCTCTTGGATCCGGAGCAACCCGAATAAAAGCGTTCTTCTTCGGTGTAGCGGGCGCCAAGTACCAGTTTGAGAGTATCCGCAAACTGCCATTCTACATTCGCATAAGGCGCCTTAGATTCGTAGGACAGCTCTGCCACAGAAAAATAGTATTCGCTTACTAACAGGCTCTGCTCGATGATCGGTGCTGGAAATACCACACTGGCGTTGCCGCTCATAATCAAATGCAGATATTCATCCACCTCATCGCGCGGAGTCGTGTGGTAGCCCACCAGCCAGCGTAGGCTTTCATCGTCGTTGGAGCCGCTAAGCCGCGCCTCAAGATCCACAACCGTCATGGTGACGTCGACTCCCAATTCAGCGTGACGCTGATTAAAGGCGCCTGTGGGAATTTCAGAATCGTCACTCACCAGCTCTGTATGTGACGCAAGGAAATCAGCCCGGAGCGTCTCGTTGATATGCCAGCGGGCTTGCAATGCTACCTGCTCGAAGGTCTCATCCAGCTGAAAATCCATCGGGCGACCGTCGGAGCGCACACATTCTGGGTGCCCCGTACACCACTCGGCGACCCGGTTATCTTCTGTGTCCTGACTGACATAGGGGTATCGGCGAACACTGTCAGCGACGAGAGGCGAATTTTCATCGTCCGCGTAAGGGTTCTGAGGCACTACTGCAATAGGCTGCCCGGCCTGAGCGTCACTTCGATCGCGCCAGCGCGACCCTACCAGGTACAACTGCAGGGTTTCGTTAGGTTCCCACTCCAGCGCCAGACGATAGGCTGATCGATCCTGCTCCCCCAGTGACTTGTCTTTGTTGGTATTGCTGAACTGCCAGCCTTCTTCGCGCTGGATATCCCGCGCCGCCAATCTATACCGCAGACTGTCGATGATTGGCCCACTAACATAGGCTTCAATATCCTGAGTATCAAAACGCCCATAGTTAATGGTTGCGCCGGCGGCTAGCTCCGTCGACGGTTTGTTGGCAATAAAGTTGATGGCGCCGCCGGTGGTACTGCGACCAAACAGGGTACCCTGCGGGCCTTTCAACACTTCCACCTGCTCCACGTCGAAAATGGCGCCTTTCGACATGATGGAATACGGCAGGTTTACCTCATCCAGGTACACCGCTGTTGTGGGTGTTGCAAAATAGCTGCTGTCGGTAAACCCGACGCCTCGCAGTGTATACACTGGCGCGCCCTGTCCGCCCTCCGATACGACAAGACCGGGGACAATACCGCCCAGCTCACGGGCATCGCTCACGCCAAGCGTTTTCAGCTGATCTCCCGACAGCGCGCTAACCGCGATCGGCACATCCCGTACGTCTTCTTCGCGGCGCTGAGCCCGGACCACAACCTCTTCAATAGCCATACGGCTGCGAAAGCCACTGTCCACGGCAACGACCGGTTCCTGGGGCTGAGCAACAACCGACAGCGCGATCGCAGCGGGAGCGAGAGGATAAAGGCTTTTATGCATTTTCAAAGGAGAAATACCGACACTGTTTGAAAGTGTCGCGCATTGTAGAGAAACCGCCGGAGGAAGAAAATTTACCAGGTTGTCAGGTAGCGCTCATGGGCGCTGCGCCACAAGCCCCTTCAATGAGCGACAACCCTGTTTTTCTCGAGGAAAAGCGGCGATTTGTCGACGTGACGGCAGACCGCTTATTCCTCAATAGAATAAGAGTAGAACGAAAAATTCCACCTATGGACAAGTTATTTGCGCCGACGGGCCTCCAGACGACGCAGAAAATCTTCCATAAAGGAGGTGTACAGCTGGTTCCCCAGGTACTGGTCTTCTACCCCGGAATCAATGCTGGGGTTGTCGTTCACTTCAATAACGGCGACCCGATCACCGCTCTGCTTCAGGTCAACCCCGTAGAAACCATCACCTATCAGCTTGCACGCGCTGACAGCGGCATCGACCACCGCACGTGGCGCTTCAAAGGTAGGCATGGCATCAAACCCTCCCGACTTAACACTGCTGTCAGCGCCGTGCTTGTAGATCTGCCAATGATTTTTGACCATGTAGTAGCGACAGGCGTACAGCGGTTTATTGTTCAATACACCAATGCGCCAATCGTACTCGGTGTACATATACTCCTGCACAAGCAATAGCGCTGAACTCTTCAGCAGCTTCCCGCCCTGCTCAATTAGCTCCTTGCGATCTGCCACTTTCACCACGCCGCGTGAAAATGAGCCGTCAGGCACTTTCAAAACCAGCGGGAAAGCCATGTCTGCCAGCTTCTCCGCCAGCATCGGCGCGTCACTTTTGTGCAGAATCCGTGTCTGCGGTGTCGGGATATTCTGCTTGTTCAACAATTCGGCCAGATAAACCTTGTTGGTACAACGCAAAATAGACGTCGGGTCATCAATCACCACCATACCTTCGGCTTCGGCTTTCTTAGCGAACCGGTATGTATGGTGGCCAACGGACGTGGTTTCGCGGATAAACAGTCCGTCGTATTCGGGGATACGCATGTAGTCTTTTGGCGTGATCAGCTCCGTCGCAATGCCCAGCTCTTCGCCGGCCTTGATAAAGCGGCGCAATGCGGTTTTATCGCTGGGAGGCATATCCTCTTCCGGATTGGCCAGAATCGCCAGGTCATAACGAAAGCGCTTACCCGCCTTTGGTTTGCGCCAAAGCTTGTTGCTGAAACGCTCAAAGGCATTGGCAAATGCTTCCTGCTCATCACTGTTTTTCAGGTCGCGCAACGATATTGGCCGGATACGGTCTATTTCCCAGCTTTTATCAAATTCCAGCGTTACCTCCATCAGCGGGCAGGGGAAGCGCTCAAACAGTGTTTTGGCCAGTGGCGAAAATTCACTGCGGAGGCATTCACCAAACCAGATTCGCAGCGACATTTCGCTACTGTCGCCGCGAGGCAACTTGCGCAGTGACGGCGCAATCCCGTCTAACTGAATATCGGACAAGGAGCGGGAGCGAAAATCACTCAACGTGCGGATAGACGGGAATACGTGGTGACCACGCGCTTCAGCCAACAGGGCGCAGTACCAGGCACTGCCCAGATATTTGTAGTTGCGACACAGGTTGACCACCCTTACCCGTTCAGCCTTAGAGGAAGAGGTCAGCGCCAGATAGTCTTCAAAGGTGATGACATCCTGACTGGGGTAGTAGGGCGACCAGTCGGAAAGGTCGTCGACAACTACATGAAAACGGGGCATATCTAGGCTCTCTGGGTGCGTGGAAACGGGCGCATTGTCAGACCAAAATAGGGAATTAACAATAGACACGCAATACTTATTTACAGGGGGGAAAAGCGGCGTATGATTCAGCTACTTTTCACTGCCTCGCAGGTGCCGGCTCATGCACGCCTTACTGCCTCCTCTCGACCTTAGCGTGTTCGCCAACGACTACCGGGCAGCCCGCAATAACTTTCTGGCGCGCAGCGAAAAGCTGCGCTCTCTTGCGCTGTTTGACGCCGTACACCACCGCCATCCGGAACACGGTCCGGATGGCTCCCCCCTGCACGCCGATTGGCTCCTGCTGTCAAAGAGCCCTCAGCCGGAACATCTGCTGGTTCTTATATCGGGAACCCACGGTGTCGAGGGCTTTGTCGGATCCGCCGTACAGTGCGACCTGCTGGGGGAGATGCCGCAACTACTTGAAGACGAACGTCTTGGCGTGCTGTTGATTCACGCACTGAACCCCTGGGGATTTGCCTGGCTGCGCCGCTGTGATCATGAGGGCATCGATCTCAATCGCAACTTCATCGACTTTAAAGCGGGTCTGCCGAACAATGGCGCCTATGCGACCATGCATCGCCTGCTGTCTCCCACTGAAGATTCAGACAAGGGATTCGACGCCCACACTCTGGAAGGAATCACCCGGGGTCAGTACCAGTATCCCAACGGTCTGTACTTTGGTGGTCACGGACCCAGCTGGTCCAGACAGTGGCTCGAATCGCGCAAGCAAAGCACGCTACTGCAAAAAGTGAAAAGCATCGCCGCTATCGATTTGCACAGTGGGCTAGGCCCCTTTGGCTACGGTGAAGTTATCAGCGATCACCCCAAGGTCTCTCCCGGCTTTGAAATCGCGAGAGAGTGGTATGGCGCGAACACCATGTCGAGCGCGCTAGGTGAATCTGTTTCGGCACCCAAAACCGGACTTATAGACTATTTCTGGCATAAATTGATTGGCCCACGCGGCTGTTTTGTTACGCTGGAGTTTGGCACCTATCCTGCGAACGACATGCTGACAGCTTTGATCAGAGAACAGCGCTACACCCGACGCTGCGCGGTAGCCGATATCGGGCGAGACCCAGATGCGCCCGAAGTAGCGGCCCTGCGTGACTTCTTTTACCCGGAAGATGACAACTGGCGTCAATCTGTACTGCTGCGCGCGCGTCAGGTGGTGAGCCTCGCGTTAGCAGGCATGCACGCGCAGTCGCAAGCAAACGCTTCTCACGCAACCAACATTCAATCAGGAGCCAAGCGCGCATGACGGTAACCCTTCGCGCCGGCACGCGCTTTGATATTGATGCGCTGCTCGCGCTGGAAAGTGAATGCTTTTCAACCGACCGGCTGTCACGACGCAGTTTCATGCGCTTCGTCAGTAAAGGTGCCCACAATCTATTGGTCGCCATTGAAGACAATAAAATGCTGGGCTATGTGCTGGTCCTATTTCGCTCAGGAACCAGCCTCGCCCGTATTTACTCCATCGCCGTGTCGCCGGCGGCACGTGGTAAAGGCGTAGCCTCCGAATTACTGACAAAGGCGGAGGCCATCGCCAGCCAACGCTATTGCCTTTTTATTCGACTGGAAGTTCACACCCAGAATACCGCAGCGCTCGAGCTGTATAAGAAATTCGGCTACAAGCCGTTTACGCGCATAAAGCAATACTACGAAGATGGCGGTGACGCGGAGCAGCTCGAAAAACGATTGCTACCCATTCCCCCGGCTACCGCACCTGCGCCCTACTATCAGCAAACTACCGAGTTCACCTGCGGCCCGGCCTCGCTGATGATGGGGCTACAAGCACTGAACAAAGACTACACTCCCTCTACCCAAGACGAATTGCAGATCTGGCGCGAAGCTACCACCATTTTCATGACCGCGGGTCACGGCGGGTGCTCACCCCACGGCCTGGCACTGAGCGCGCACTGGCGCGGCTACAAGCCAGTGCTCTACATCAACACAGACGAAACGCCCTTTCTCGATTCTGTTCGTGGCGAACAAAAAAAACGGGTGCTGACACAAGTACATGAAACTTTTCTTGAGCAGATCAGCAAGGCCGGTATCGATGTGCGCCAACAAAGCCTGAATGCTCAGGAGATTCAGGATATTCTGTCATTAAAGCTGCCAGTGGTAGCCTTGATCAGCACCTGGATGCTGAACCGCAACAAAGCGCCACACTGGGTTTTTGTCAGCAACGCCAATGAGGACTTTGTGTACATTAATGACCCAGATCCACCGGATGCGCCCTGGCAAGCGGCAGATTATCGCCGCGCGCCCATCCCGGTCGAGAATTTTGTGCGAATGGCCGCTTTCGGGCGCCGCAAACTCCGCGCCTTTCTGGTGCTGGACAAACAGGAGAATGCGTGACTTACCGCGAACAACTCAAAGCGTTATCCAATGAACTACTGGCTCTGCAAAAACCCATACTCGTACTGGATGCCATTAAATGGCCCTACCAACACAAAGTTGATTTTCTCGCTCATCACGGTACGCGTTTGCCGGATGTATCTGCGCAGTACTACCAGAGCCTGAAACTCAATTTCGATGCAGCTGCCACGCAAGCAGCGCTGCGCAATCTGCAACAGCGTATCCGCAATGCATTGGGCGCGCACGACCCCTTGGGCGAAATTCTGCAGCAAACCGCCGAACAGTATCAGCTGGTGGTGGACATGCTACAGCAGCGTGGCAAGCCCGGCTTTATGGCCAAATCGCAGCAGCTGTATGGTTCCGCCCGTGACCACCTGCGTGGCGATCGGAAAACCCTGGTAGAACTGAGCGAAAGACTGACCCATATATTTTCGCTGCCCGCAGCACAACACTTGAACACGGCTTACCCAAAATCCATTGACGCACCACAAGCCGTGAACCAACTGCGCTCCCGCTTACAGCCGTATTTCCCTGACGGCGCCATCAAGGTTGCCTTGTCTGACGGCATTGTGTCGGACGCCTCGGCCGGTGGTGACACTCTGAAGGTAAACAGTCAGGCACACTTCTCGACGCTGGATATTCAAGTCCTTGAAGTACACGAGGGCTGGGTTCACCTGGGCACAACGCTCAACGGCCGATCCCAGCCTTGGGCAACATGGCTTAGCGTGGGTTCGCCACGAATCACAGCAATACAGGAAGGATTGGCGGTACTGATTGAAACCCTGACTTTCAGTTCATATCCGAACCGTGCACGGCGTATTTCAGATCGCGTTGTAGCGATAGACATGGCCGAACGGGGTGCCGATTTTATCGAAGTGTTCCGCTACTTCACCGAAAAGGGCTTAAGCGAGAGCGACGCCTACACGGTAGCCCAGCGCACGTTCCGGGGTGGCGACGTGCGTGGCGGCGCGTGTTTTACGAAAGATCTGTCCTATGTGCGCGGTTTTATAGAAACGGTAAACTTTATCAAATCTGCGATTCTTTCCGATGTTCCGCAGATACTCCCTTTCCTGTTTGCTGGCAAAGTAACCCTCGATGATATCCCGGTGCTCTATCAGTACCACAAAGAAGGCATTATCGAAGCACCTACCTTTTTGCCACCAATGTTCCGCGATCTCAACGGGCTGTATGTGTGGTTTGGCTTTGCCAGCGGTCTGTCTCTTGTGGATATCAACAGTGTGCAACAACACTTTCAGGAAATGTTCGCAGAGCTAAGCCCAACCTAAGTCAGGCTTGGCTCCGCTTGTTCACTTACCGAACTCGTATACCAGATCAATGCCTGCTCTGCGCAACACACCATAATTGTTGACGGCAAACCCGAGCAACCCGAAATCAATACCAAACTCACGGTATTCTTCGTTGCTCAGGTTTTTACCCCACAGTGCGAGCTTCAAGTTGCCGCTGCCCATCGGAATATCTGCCAGCGTTGCGCGCGCATTCAGCAAACTGTATGCCTCGGTCTGATCATAAAGAAAAAGTTGCGGATGAAAACTGATGGCGTCGACATAGGTGGCGTCTACTCGCAACGTTAGCTGGCCAAACGACCAGGGCGCCATACGGTACTCCACTGCCACCGCACCGCTGTGTTCCGGGGCATAAAGATTTTCCGTAACCTCGTCAGAAATATCGCGATTGGCGCCGGACGAAAAGCCTGTCTGGGGATTAACCGGACCAGCAATAAACTCCTTATACTCCACATCAAGAAAGCCGTAATTGGCAATCAGGCGCAGGCCAGGCGTGGGGATAAAGACCGATTCAACTTCCAGCCCCCGCGTCACCGATTCCCCCGCATTCACTATCACGCTCGACGCACCGCCGCTACCAGCCTCAAACTGGGCGATCTGGCGATCGGTATAGTCCATTTGAAAGAGCGATACATTCAGGCGCAAGCGCCGATCGAACAGGTCAGATTTAATACCGATTTCATACGATGTGATTTCCTCCGGGTCAAACGGCGTAGTAAAGGCGCTGGTCGTTTGTGCCCTCACATTGTAGCCGCCGCTGCGATAACCATTGGCAATGCGCAGATAACTGCTCAGCTGATCCGAGAAGCGATAGTCGAGACTAAAGGTGGGACTGAAATTGCTCCACTCATCATCGCTGGTCACTCGTACGGTGTCGCCACCATCTAGGTTGTTTTGCAACGTGGTTTCTTTTTGGTCACGCGTATAGCGCAGGCCCAGCGTTACGTCGAAATCCGTAAACACGTTATAGGTAAACTGACCGTATACCGCCTGCGACGCGTTCTCCATTTCATACGCAAATGGTGCACCCAACCAGGTGGCGCTGGCGGCAGCCGCTAAGGGTGGTAGCGTTAAGCCGGTTAGCGCGTTTGCGATAAAGCTCGTCGGCAACACAAACTGCTGGGGATTATCCTCAGTAGCTTCTTCCTGAAAGAGGTAGACCCCAGCGGTATAACTCAGGCGCTCGTCCAGCACTTTGCCAGTAAACTGGAATTCCTGAGTAATTTGGCGGTGATAGTTATCACGCAAGGCGGAGAAAATTGGCACCAGAGTGCCCGCAGGCACAAGACTTGGTGATCCACTGCGCAAATCGACGACATCGCCGGTGCTTTCAACGGGGAAGGTACCAAAATCGGTTCCGCGCGCT